>CAYPPC010000106.1:8320-9867 GCA_964412435.1 uncultured Paludibacter sp. | reverse complement strand
ATACTACCTATCTGAAAGGCTTGAAGTTCCACTATGTCAATGACATTATGGAGGTGATTGATTTTTCGCTCTTAAAGCAAAAGGTAGCTAAACCCAAAGCATAACAGTCGGGTTCTCTATACAAGACCCGGCACACAACATACGGTAAAGCAGTTACATAATTTTTGTAACTGCTTTTTTACATTTATGACCCTGCAATGTTTCAATAATCAGACAGCCTAAAAGGCTGAATTTTGATAACCGTGGGGCAACGACCCACGGAGTTAAACAGATGCTTTTCACTGCCCGAAGGACAGAACTTTTTGTATTTTGACTGTTACCCGGGAAAGCGACCATATAATTTTAGCTAAAGTAAGGCAGAAGGGTGTCAATAGATTATTTCGTGTGATTTTTATGTGCACTATACTCCTTCTCCCCAAAGTGAGACAAGCCGGAATGACAAGGACTGCAATTCTAAATATCCGTCGACAAAGACCAACTTTCCTTGCCAAAAAGTAAATCGACAGTGAGATAGTTACCATAAAATTAAACTTGAATATAATATAATCTCTATCGCCCGTCGAAATACAAGTTTGATATTTGCTGTAATATCTCTCGACGGGTCTGAAAAAAAAAATAATTGTTGTCATTTCGCAGAGATAAAGTGCGACGTTAAAACGTTGCAGAAGTTGACGGAATATTGATTTTCTGATTTTCACAAAGCAACAATTAAAAAACTTAGCATCAGAAACACTGCCTAAAAGACAGGCAACGAAAGGCAGAACTTCTTGTTTTATAAGTATTCCCGGATTCCTGCCCATTTCCGCCGTTCAGCCCGTACTATTCCGGCATCAGCAGAAGGTCTGTAAGTCCAATTTGTGCTTTAAATTAAAATATTTTCATTTTTTTCTCATAAAGTTTTGCAGGTTTAAAAAAATGAATTACCTTTGCAACGCATTTGAGGAAAAAACCTCATATCGGGCGTTTAGCTCAGCTGGTTCAGAGCATCTGCCTTACAAGCAGAGGGTCGGCGGTTCGAATCCGTCAACGCCCACAAAAAAAAGCAGTTACATTAAAAAGTTACTGCTTTTTTTGTTTTCTGCCATACCCGACGGCCTGAAAACATACGAGACCCACCCATTCCATTAAAAGTTAAAAGGCAAGAGGTATCAATTCTTTGGGCAACCTGACAAGTAAGCTATTATCGTTCTACACAAAGCCCAAAACAAACTCCTTAAAGAAGAAAATATATTTTTCTGATAATTTACCGGAAATCTAAACCTGTTTTCTGCGCCATTTCCCCAGTTTGAGGAAGACAGGTATGGCAATCAGAATAAAAACAACAGCAACAAAGACCGGAATAAAGAGCGCCATTACCGAAGCACCCAGTGCGGCCACATTTTCACCGGTAGAGACCACGGGATTTCCCGCGCCGGCGGTAAACTTGGCAGAAATCAGTCTCGACAGTACACTTCCGCTCTGCATGGTAATGGCAGCTCCGCCACCCAGCACAAAACCTGTTACCCACTTCAGCATGCCGCCATCCAGAGGAAGCACCGAAGTCATCA
>CAYPPC010000106.1:6154-8310 GCA_964412435.1 uncultured Paludibacter sp. | reverse complement strand
TCCGGCACCGATGGCCAGAGGAGTTGTAACCGTATCGAGCAGATTATCCACCAGCGGGATATAATAGGCCAGCACCTCCACCACCGTAGCCACGGCAAATGTAAGCATGGCCGGTACACTGCCCAGCCAGGCAAAGCCTTCAGTCAACGGAATTATATCAAAATAGCCCGCCACTGACGCCACCAGCATCGGTATAAACACCCTGAAACCCACACTGCCACTCAGCGCTATGCCCAAAGCAACCGCTGAAATAATTTCGATAGTCATAGTGCAAATGTAAACTATTTTCCCGACAACTCAAAGAGAATCAAACGACTGTATGCTCAATAAACAGTATGCCGGATTTTAAAACAAAAAAATCCGCACCTGACGGTACGGATTTTCAATATTTCAAAAGGTGTTTCCTATTTCACACGCTCTACGTAAGCACCGTTGCGGGTGTCCACCCGAATCATCTCGCCTTCATCAATAAAGAGCGGAACGCGCACCTCAGCACCTGTCTCCAGCGTTGCCGGTTTGGTAGCGTTTGTAGCAGTGTCGCCTCTCAGTCCGGGCTCTGTATAGGTGATAAGCAGATTCACATGAGCAGGCAGTTCGGCATAAAGTACGGTGTCAGACTCTGCGTGAGATACCACCTCTACCTCCATACCTTCTTTCAGGAAGTCCACACCTGTAATCATATCTTTAGCGATAGGAATCTGATCAAATGTCTCATTGTTCATAAACATATATCCCATATCATCCTGATAGAGGTATTGGTAAGTACGTTTCTCAATACGCACCTCTTCAATTTTTGCTCCTGAAGGGAAAGTACGCTCCAATACGCGTCCGGTCACTACATTTTTAAGTTTTGTACGTACAAAAGCGGGACCTTTACCCGGTTTCACATGTAAAAACTCAATTACATAGAAGTACTGACCATCCATGTCAATACACATTCCGTTTTTAATATCTGCAGTTGATGCCATTTTCTATACTTTTTATTGTTTATATTTATTCTATTATTCTTTTAACATCTGAGTATCAGAGTGCAAAAATACACTTTTTTTGCTAATCATCCAAAACTGCGATTTGCTTTTTATCTGTTTTCTTCTGAAATTTTATCCGGTTTATCCAAGCCGCCCACTGCATTTGAAAAATAACTCCCCCATTTTTGAGTTTATTGTAAAATTTTTGTTTCTTTGTAATTAGCTTATTAAACACCAAACCATGAAACGTAAATCCATAACATATCTGTTTGTTCTTTTTTTCAGCCTGTATGCAGCTGCACAACCTGCAACCAGCTACTACAACTATGCTGAATCGAAATCCGGAGCCGCACTGAAAAGCGCCCTGCATGAAATTATTTCAGACGGATATATTGATAATGGATACGCCTTTCTTTATACCATATTTAAATCCAGTGATACAACCCCTGCGGGACAACCCTGGGATATCTACTCCACCTGCAACTGGGAATTTGATGAAGATGAGTGCGGCAATTATGTGCTGGTTTGCGACTGCTTTAACCGGGAGCACAGCGTTCCGCAAAGCTGGTTTAACAAAGTCAACCCTCAGCGAAACGACGCATTTCATATCTATCCCACCGACGGAAAAGTAAATCAAATACGCGATAATGACCCTTATGGCGAAACAAACAGCAACCCTATTGGCGGTAAAGCCTTAGGCAAATCGGGCACCTCCTCATTTCCGGGTTACTCGGGCAAAGTGTTTGAGCCTGTCGATGAGTATAAAGGCGACCTGGCACGTACCTATTTCTACTTCGCCACACGCTACGAAGATTATATGCCCCATATGACCGGCGCGGGTACCAACTTCAACAAAACAAAATACCCCTCCTTTCCGGAGTGGACCATCAATCTACTGCTAAAATGGCACCGGCAGGATCCGGTAAGCCAAAAAGAGATCGACCGCAACAATGCGATTGAGGTTTATCAGAAAAACCGAAACCCGTTTATCGATTATCCGGAACTGGCGGAGCATATCTGGGGAGATAAAAACAGTACACCCTGGTCAAAAACAATCACTACCAATCCGGTGATTTTACTGCCGGTACCCAACTCGAGCCTTGAGTTTGGGAACATCTCGTATCAGGAAAACAACTCACTCCTGGTTGACGTAAAAGCCGCTAACCTGACCGGGCCGATCAGTTTGAG
>CAYPPC010000106.1:5305-6144 GCA_964412435.1 uncultured Paludibacter sp. | reverse complement strand
CTTTTTTGTAGGAGTGCGGTTAAATGGTTTTGCAGTGATTTTTCTCTGTCAAAAACGACGCTTACAAAACTGGAAGCTGAAACAGGTTACAAACTGACCATCAGTTGCAACCCGCAATCACTGGGTAATATCTCTGCGCTGCTTACATTTACCGGAGGTGGCATCGAAACCACTTCTGTTCACCTGAAAGCGGGTGTTTCTGATAATTTTATGGCTACAGATGCCACGGAAATCAGCTCTACGGCCTTCACAGCTAATTGGACAAGCTCTGCCGGCGCTACCGGCTATTTGCTGGATGTTTATAAGTACAATATCACCGGCACTATGGCCGAAACCTTGCTGGAAGAGGACTTTGACAACAACACTCTCTCTGAAGGATGGGATACTGACGGTTTCACAGAAATCAGCAAAGGCGAAATCAGACTCGCTTCAAACAGCCGGTTCGGCCTGTTAAGAACACCGCCTGTTGACCTGTCTGACATCACCATTCTGCAAGTGCGGGCTAAAAGCTTCCGTGCTGCCGACAACGCAAACCTGGAGATCCGAATTGACAATGAGCTGATTGAAACCATCACCACCGGCGCTTCATATGAAGATTTCACTATTGAAATACCGGAAATGGATTTAGATGCACGCATCAGCTTTACGGCCAATCAGGGTAAACAGGTCTATATTAATTATATTGAAATGCGCACAGACGGTGATGTAGCGGAAGCGGAGTCACTGCCGGGCTATCCGGTGCAAACCGGAAATACACTCAGCTACCGGGTTAAGAATCTGCAACCGGAGCAAAGTTACTACTACACTGTAACTCCTCAGGGCAATGGCGCCTTAATATC
>CAYPPC010000106.1:0-5295 GCA_964412435.1 uncultured Paludibacter sp. | reverse complement strand
GACAGGCACCCGGACTGACCGGCTCAATGCAGGTAATGATCTGGTGCTGTATCATGCTGCCGGAAACCTCTATCTGACCAATATTGAAACCGGAACAGTGCTGACAATTTACAACATAACCGGTGAGAAATTGTTAGAGCTAAAGAGCAGTTCTTCGCAGGCAGTCATTCCACTCCGTGAGAAAGGCGTTTTCATTATTCATTGGATGAAAGAGAACCAACTCACCGGAGCACGAAAAGTACTCCTGCATTAACAACAAGAAATATCTATTATTTTATAACTATATTATTTATTAAAACATGAAAATACACGAATATCAGGCAAAAGAGATCTTTGCACGTTACGGAATTCCTGTAACCCGCGAAACACTCTGCTACACAGCCGACGAAGTTGTGGAGGCAGCTGAAAAGTTTGGTTACCCGGCCGTTGTAAAGGCACAAGTGCTTACCGGCGGACGCGGAAAAGCAGGTGGTGTTAAGTTAGTTAAAAACAAAGAAGAGGCCCGTCAGGCTGCAGAAGCAATCCTGGGCATGACTATCAATGATTTTGTGGTAGAAAAGGTGCTGCTGGCAGAAGGAATTAAATTCCACACTGAAATTTATGCCGGACTCACCATTGACCGCAACTCAAAATCGGTTATTCTGATGGCCAGTAAAGAGGGCGGTGTTGAAATTGAAGAGGTAGCCAAGGAGAATCCCGACGCCATTTTGAAATATCCGGTCAAAGCGGATATCGGCATGGCACCATTTTTCGCCAGAAAAATTGCATTGCGACTTTTTGACGACATGCAACTGGTGAGACAGGCTACCGACCTGTTCCAGAAAATGTATCAGATTTGTCTGGATACCGACGCTTCCCTGGTCGAGATTAACCCGCTGGTGGTTACCGACGACAACCAGCTGATGGCGCTGGACGGCAAAATGAACTTTGACGAAAACGCACTTTATCGCCAGCCGGGCATCGAAGCCCTCCTGGAATTTGACGAAAACGAGCAAAAAGAGAATGAAGCCAAAGAGAAAGGTCTCAGCTATATTCGCTTAGACGGAAATATTGGGTACATGGTGAATGGTGCCGGTCTGGCTATGGCCACTATGGATATGATTAAAATGTACGGTGGCAACCCGGCCAACTTCCTCGATATTGGCGGAAGCTCCAACCCGCAAAAGGTGATTGATGCCATGACGCTGATTCTCTCTGACGAGAATGTAAACGTGGTGATGATTAATATTTTTGGCGGAATTACCCGCTGTGACGACGTAGCCCGCGGATTGCTCGCTGCGCTGGATCAGATGGAGGTCAATGTTCCTATTGTGGTACGCCTCTCGGGCACCAATGCAGAAGAGGGACTCGAAATACTTCGCGGCACCTCACTCCATGTGGTTGAAAGCATGACTGATGCAGCCAAAAAAGCAATCGAATTGTCAAAAAACTAAGTCTAATCAATAAGAAAATTTTATCATGAGCATATTAATCAATAAAAACACACGATTGCTGGTACAGGGAATCACCGGACGCGACGGAGGGTTTCACACAGCAAAGATGAAAGAATACGGCACCAACATTGTAGGCGGTGTTTCTCCCGGTAAAGGAGGACAAAATGTAGACGGCATCCCCGTTTTTGACACCGTAGAAGAGGCAGTAAAAGCAACGCAAGCCAACGCTTCCGTGATTTTTGTACCTGCACCTTTTGCAGCCGACAGCATTCTGGAAGCTTCAGATGCAGGCATTGAACTGGTGATTGCCATTACAGAGGGAATCCCAACGCTGGATATCGTTCGCATCACCCCTTATCTGCAAAAACAGGGCACCATGCTGATCGGACCCAACTGCCCCGGACTCATCACACCTGACGAATCACTTATCGGTATTTTACCCGGCATGATTTTCAAAAAGGGAAATGTAGGACTTATCAGCCGCAGCGGAACACTCACCTATGAGATGGTGAACCAGCTTACTACCAATGGGATTGGTCAAAGTACCTGCGTGGGAATTGGCGGTGACCCGGTGGCCGGACTCTACTATCTGGATTTGCTGGAGATGTATGAGAAAGATCCGGAGACACACGCTGTAGTGTTGATTGGTGAAATTGGCGGCGATGCGGAAGAGCAGGCTGCTGAGTTTATTAAAAACAAAATGACTAAGCCGGTGGTGGCGTTTATTGCCGGACAAAGTGCCCCTCCCGGAAAACGGATGGGACACGCCGGAGCCATTATTTCAAGCGGAAGCGGATCTGCTGCCGAGAAAATTGCAGCTTTCGAAGCGGCAGGAGTTTCTGTAGCCCGTAAACCGGAAGATATCCCGGTACTTATCAAGCGCGCACTTCAATACGGCTAAAAACAACTGAAACGATAATACTAAACGATGCTTTACTCCCGGAAGTATAGCATCGTTTTTTTGTGTCTGCGCCACAAACCCATCTTACTAATTGCGCTTTTCACATGCAAATGAACAACAAAATGATGTTTTTTGTCATATTTACCGAATATTATTGACCCGTTTTAATAAATTTCATATCTTTGCG
This sequence comes from uncultured Paludibacter sp., assembly GCA_964412435.1. Lineage (GTDB taxonomy): Bacteria > Bacteroidota > Bacteroidia > Bacteroidales > Paludibacteraceae > UPXZ01. Next base: position 2,774 of record CAYPPC010000106.1, on the reverse strand, counting down.
GGCAGTTCAACAGTCGGACAAACCGGCTGTTTTTTTAATTAACAGACATAGCATTATGAGCAAATTTTTAATCAAGACGATAAACGGTATTTCCAAAAGCGGCTTGAAACATTTTAGCGACAAATATAAAATAAACAGTGACACCCCTGAGGCTGATGCAATTTTAGTGCGCAGCGCCTCCATGCACGACATGGAGTTTCCGGCCGGGTTAAAATCTATTGCCCGTGCAGGTGCAGGAGTGAACAATATACCGATTGAGCGCTGCTCGGAAGAAGGGATTGTGGTGTTCAACACCCCCGGAGCCAATGCCAATGCAGTGAAAGAACTCACCATTGCAGCACTCTTTCTCTCTTCGAGAAATATCATCGCCGGCGTCAACTGGAGCCGGGCGCTTAAGAATGAGGGGGTAGAAAAGCAGGTGGAGGCCGGTAAATCTCAATTTGCAGGGCCGGAGCTGGAGAACAAAAAGCTGGGAGTTATCGGGCTCGGTGCCATCGGAGTAATGGTTGCCAATGCCGCTGCCGGTTTGGGTATGGAGGTTTACGGCTACGACCCATATATCTCCGTTGATGCAGCCTGGGGACTTTCTACCCGGGTAAAAAAGGCCACTTCGCTCAAAGAGATATTTTCACAGTCTGACTATATCACACTGCATATTCCTCTGACTGAAAAAACCAGACACACCATTGACAGCGATGCGCTGGAGATGATGAAACAGGGAGTACGTGTTATCAATATGTCGCGTGGAGCACTCATTGATGATGATGCCATGATAGCAGCACTCGAAAGTGAGAAAGTGAACCGCTATGTAACAGATTTTCCCAATGAGAAGTTATTAAAGATACCGCAGGTAATTCCCGTGCCTCACCTGGGAGCATCCACTCCGGAAAGCGAAGAAAACTGTGCAGTGATGGCAGTGATGGAGACAAAAGACTTCCTGGAAAACGGCAATATCAAAAACTCAGTCAACTTTCCTGAATGTAACATGGGTGTTTGCAATACGAGAATTCGCGTGACAGTAGCTCACAGAAATATCCCTAAAATGTTGGGACAAATCTCAAGCATCCTGGCAGAGGAGGGATTAAACATCGAAAACATGTTGAACAAAAGCCGTAATGAGTACGCCTACACTATGCTGGATATTGATTCTGTAGTGAGCGATGCAACGCTGAACAAGCTGAGAGAAATTGAAGGAGTTCTTAAAGTACGGCCGATTGCAGGTTAGTGAAAAGACAGAGTTTTAATATTATTTTAAGAACAAAACGAGAGATACTAAATAAAGATTTTTTCTTTTAATACTTTTAAAGAATTTGCACTTAGGAATTTAGAATTTATTGAATTAATTTTGCAAATTGAAAAAATAACTTTTAAAACAACTATCTATGAGAAAATTTCTGAGTTTAATGCTGGTGATGACTATGTCAATCACTCTGTTTGCAGCCCCCAAAGGGGTTAAAACCAAAAAGCTAAAGAAGATTTTACCAATTGAGACGGTGGTACCGAAGCGTGCACCGGGTCAAAAACACGTTCTTGGCTTAACAACACCCAAAATGGACGTTGTGCGTGTTGGTTTTATTGGTTTAGGTATGCGCGGCCCCGGTGCTGTTGACCGTTTCACCCATATTCCCGGTGTTGAAATTACAGCACTTTGCGACCTCTATGAAGACCGCGTTGAAAGAACACAAAAAATTCTGGAGAGAAACGGTTTCCCGCGTGCAGCCGGTTATTCAGGCAGCAAAGATGCCTGGAAAAAAATGGTGGAGCGCGATGATATAGACCTGATTTACATTGTAACGGACTGGGACACCCACGTTCCGATGACGCTTTACGCCATGGAGCAAGGCAAGCACGTAGCTGTGGAGGTACCCGGAGCCATGAATATGGAAGATATCTGGAAAGTTATTGACACCGCAGAAAAAACACAGAAGCACTGTATGATGCTCGAAAACTGTGTTTATGACTTCTTTGAACTGACTACGCTGAACATGATTCAAAAAGGTGTTTTCGGTGAGATTCTTTATGCTGACGGTGCATACATCCACCAGCTTGAGGATTTCTGGAACGCTTATGAGAGTGATTGGCGCATGGAGTACAACAAACTCTATCGCGGCGACATTTATGCCACTCACGGTATGGGCCCTGCCTGCCAGGCGCTGGATATTCACCGCGGTGACAAAATGAACTATCTGGTTTCAATGGACAGTGATCCTGTGAGCATTCCTAATTATCTGAAAAATGTGCGTGGTGAGAAGGTTGAAAACTTCAGAAACGGCCAGCAGACGGTTACACTGATTCGTACTGAAAAAGGTAAAACCATTCAGATCCATCACGACGTGGCTACTCCGAGACCCTATTCACGTATGTATAACGTAGCCGGAACCAAAGGTTACGCTTCAAAATACCCTACACAGAATTATGCTATCGGCGGTGATGCCGTTGACTCTTCGGTAACTCCCGACCACGAAAATCTGAATGCCCACCTTTGGGTTTCAAAAGAGGTTCGTGAAGCATTGATGAGTAAGTACAAGCACCCGATTCATGTAGAACTTGAAGAGACTGCAAAAAAAGTGGGGGGGCATGGTGGTATGGACTTCATCATGGACTATCGTCTGATTTACTGCCTGCGCAATGGTCTGCCACTGGATATGGACGTGTATGACCTGGCTGAGTGGAGCTGTCTGGCGCCGCTAACTGAAATTTCATTAGACAATTTCTCTGCACCGGTAGCTATTCCTGACTTCACCAGAGGTTACTGGAATGTACATCAGGGCTAT
>CAYPPC010000105.1:0-9928 GCA_964412435.1 uncultured Paludibacter sp. | reverse complement strand
GAAGGCGGCACCAATATTGGTAATATGTCAAGTTCGCTGGGCAGCTTCTCCGGCAATATGGACCTTGATATGGAGAAGCTTTATAAAAAGTCGAAATATCTTTCGGCCACGATCAGTCGTGGAAATAAAAATAATCGCCGCACTACTTTCAGACCCAAAACCTTTAATCAGGAAGTAGATATAGTAAAGGGAGATACGCTTGCTCTGAAACACTCGCTAAACAGCGAAAAACTGACTTTCACGGCGAAAGACTCCCTCGGACGTCCCATCCGACTGCCTTTTAAAGTGAAAGATGCCAATAATGTGATACTTCGCCCGGGAATAACTGCTTCTAAAGTAAGTGTGACAATCATCAGTCGTGACCCGAATGAGCAGAGTATGGCTGAAAAAATCAGTGATTTTGCCATAAGACTGCCTTTGAGCGTGCGTAAAATTACGTTCAATTACAAAGAGTCGGGCAGCCTTACTGTTCCCGGATTTTTGCCCGAACCGGGCTTTCTGGGACAAAGCCGTGTAAACGGAATTTATGCTCCCGGGTGGGGCTTTGTGTTTGGTATGCACGATGAAAATACACTTCACGAACTGGCCCGTCGTGAGTGGTTATATATGGGTGATGATGTAGTCAACCCCGCTAACGAAGCTACCACGTCTGATCTCGATTTCCGGGCTACCGTGGAACCGCTGCCGGGTATGAAAATAGATCTGACCGGGCGCCGCCAGATGATGTCCAATAGTGTAATTCACTACATGTATCCAGGCATGCCCTCTACTTTCAACGGTAATTTTAATATCACCCAAATTACCTTGAGAACCGCTTTCGAAAAAATCGGCAAAGCAAGTGAAGATTATCACTCTGCCAGCTTCAACCGCTTCCGCGACTACCGGGAGCTGTTTGCAAGACGACTCGAAGGAGATATGGCTGGAAAGCGATATCCGACCACCGGATTCTTTGATGAATCACCTGAATATGCCGGAAAAGAGTTTGACCCCGGTAACGGTACTTACGATATCAACTCACCCGATGTTTTGATTCCGGCGTTTCTGGCTGCCTATTCGGGCAAAGATCCTTACCGGATGAAAACCAACCCGTTCCTCTCAATTTTGGAGATGCTGCCAAACTGGAATATCAGTTACAACGGACTTTCCAATATAGCCTGGGTAAAAGACAAATTCCGCTCTGTAAGCCTTACTCATGGTTATTCAAGCAGATATACCATTGGGAATTACAGCTCTTACTCCAGTTGGGTGGGTGCCGAAGGTGATAATAATTCAATCGGTTTTATTCGTGACGTGCAGACCAACGCACCCATCCCATCAATGGCTTTTGAGATCTCTTCAGTCTCTCTGAATGAGAATTTCAGTCCGTTGCTTGGAGTGAATATGGCTATGCAAAACAGCATGACGGCGAAAGCGGAGTACCGCAAACAACGCAACCTGACGCTCAACCTCAACAGCACGCAACTGATTGAAGCACTTTCGGATGAGTTTGTTATTGGAGTGGGCTATGTGGTAAAAGATTTTGATGTTGTGCTGAAGTTGAAATCCAGCCAGCGTCAAACTGTGAAGAATGACCTGAAACTGAATGCTGATATCTCTTATAAAGATATCAAGAGTCTGTTGCGTAAATTGAACGAAGATATCACCCAGGCTTCCAGTGGAAATAAAGTGGTTTCAATTCGTTTCACTGCCGATTATGTGTTTAGTTCGAAAGTGAATCTGCAGGCCTTCTTTGACCGCCAGATGACAGCTCCTCTTGTTTCTTCATCTTATCCGGTCTCAGCCACTAATTTCGGAATTAGTTTTAAGTTCCTGCTGACAAGATAAAACCAAAATTTGAGGTCGTTTAAGGATGTTTTAATCAATGGATGGTCCTGTACCTTTTAAATTAAATCACTTTTTTACACATTACTATTATTTAACACCGTCTATTAATGAATTTAGTTTAACTTTGTACCTTTAATATTTCGCTGATAGAGGGATTATATCAGTATATGAACAAATGTTCATTTGAGTTGTTGATACTAAGGTAACAAAACAATAAAAAATTATAATGAAACACACAAGATTTACCCTGTTATTTACACTTCTATTACTTGTAGCCAGCAGTAGTTTTGCGCAGATTTTTGAACCGGTCAACTGGACTGTAGAGAAAAAATCAACCGGTAAAAATACTGCTGATGTTATTATTAAAGCTACAATCGATAAAAGTTGGCATCTTTACGGACTCAATATTCCGGCAGATGGACCCAGACCCACCAAGATTGTTTTTGAAAAACTTGAAAACGCAAAGAAAGAGGGTGGTCTCGAAGCTAAATCGAAGTTGATTGAAGCTTATGACCCCAACTTCGACATGAATCTGAACTGGTATGCCAACGAAGCAATTTTTGTTCAGAAAATTTCATTTACAGACCCCGATGCTGTCTATGCTGAAATTTCGGCCAATTTCATGGTGTGCGACGACGAAAGATGTCTGCCGCCTGCTGAAGAGATTATGATACTGGGCACTCCTGGTAAAACGCCCGCTGTAGCAGCTGTTGCTGATAATAAGCTTAATGAAAATGAAGAGGCGCTTGCTATTCTTCCGGTTGAAACATTCACCGATGAGGAGACTGTGCTGGACGTAGCCAATACCGATTCATTGGCTGCCGCAGTTAAAAGCGATGTGAGCATTGAGAAACTTTGGACTCCGGTGATTGATGAGCTGAAGTCATTCGGTGAAGGTAAAAGTGCAGCGGGAAGAACTTTGTGGTGGGTATTTATTATGGGTTTCCTGGGTGGACTGATTGCTCTGCTTACCCCCTGTGTGTGGCCCATTATCCCCATGACGGTTAGTTTTTTTCTGAAAAAAGGAGAAGATAAAAAGAAAGGAAGAAGTGATGCAATATTATATGGTCTCTCGATCATTGTGATTTATGTATCCCTCGGTCTTTTGATTACAGCAATTTTTGGAGCCAGTGCGCTGAACAGCCTTGCAACCAATGCTGTGTTTAATCTATTGTTCTTCGCACTGCTGGTAGTTTTTGCCATCTCATTCTTCGGGGTGTTCGAAATTACACTACCTGCATCCTGGGCCAATAAAATGGACGCAAAAGCGGATGCAACAAGTGGTCTGCTGAGTATTCTGTTTATGGCATTTACGCTGGTACTGGTCTCTTTCTCATGTACCGGACCGATTATCGGAACGCTGCTTGTTGAGGTTTCAACCTCCGGCTCCTATCTCGGCCCTGCCATTGGAATGCTCGGTTTTGCACTTGCTCTGGCATTGCCATTTAGTCTGTTTGCTTTCTTCCCCTCCTTCCTGCAAAGCATGCCGAAGTCGGGTGGATGGCTCAACAGAGTGAAAGTGGTTCTTGCTTTCCTGGAGCTGGCTTTGGCACTGAAATTCCTCTCGGTAGCCGACCTTGCTTATGGTTGGAGAATTCTCGACCGTGAAACTTTCCTGGCACTCTGGATCATTATCTTTGCTCTGCTCGGAATGTACTTGATCGGAAAACTGCGTTTCTCGCACGACTCTGAAACCAAGCACACTTCTGTTACCGGACTGTTCCTCGGTATTGTATCATTTGCCTTCGCCATTTATATGGTGCCGGGCCTCTGGGGTGCTCCGCTTAAATCAGTAAGTGCTTTTGCACCGCCGCTATTTACGCAGGATTTCAATCTTTATGAAAATGAAGTGCACCCGAAAGCGATGGATTATGAAGAGGGTATGCGAATTGCCGCTCAAACCGGGAAAACAGCTATTATCGACTTTACAGGCTACGGTTGTGTAAACTGTCGTAAAATGGAAGCTTCTGTGTGGACCGATCCGCGTGTTGCTGATCGCCTCAACAATGATTATGTGCTTATTTCACTCTACGTGGATGACAAAAAACCTTTGAAAGAACCCTTTGAGGTAGAGGAAAACGGTAAAATACGCCGCATCCGTACTGTAGGTGATAAATGGAGCTACCTGCAGCGCCATAAGTTTGGAGCCAATGCTCAGCCATTCTATGTAATGGTTGATACTGAAGGTAATCCGCTGACGCGTTATCTGGAATTCCAGGAGAAACCGTCCGAGTTTATCAAATGGCTGGATATGAAATAAAATCAAAGAGCGAAACTTTTACCGGTTTCGCTCTTTTTTGCCTAAAATACATCGCACAACCCATCGGGTGCAGCGACATTTATTTCGCTGTAATTAGTTTGAGCGTAGCGAAAATACTTCGTGCCTTTTCGCACCTTCCGTGGCAGACGAAACAACCGCACGCCGCCAAGTAAAGACGCACGGCCGTGCGTCTCGTAAAACAATCAACAGTATCCGGTGTAAAGATGCACAGCCGTACTGCAGCTCTACAGTCACTTAGCTTTTACGCACCTGAACCTGTCTGTTGCAGACAGACTGATGACTCCAGGTTCATCTATCCATTAATAACAGCACAAAACCTTAAACGTCAAACCTCAAACATAAATTCCACCACTTTCTGAAGTGTATAAAGCTCTTTTCTCAAAAAAATATGTATTTTTGTAGCCCATCAATCTGTAAACATGAACTCAACAACTATTTTACTCATAATTGTCGCCTATTTCGGACTCCTTTTCGGAGTGTCGCATCTCGTAAGCAGAAAGAGTAGCGATAATGATGCATTTTTCCGGGCCAACAAAAAATCGCCCTGGTGGATTATCGCCATCGGTATGCTCGGTTCATCTATATCGGGGGTGAGTTTCGTCTCCGTACCCGGTATGGTGCGCGACATCAGCTTCAACTATATGCAAACCGTATTTGGTTTTTTCGTGGGTTATGTCATTATTGCGCATGTGCTGCTGCCACTCTATTACAGACTTAATCTGACCACCATATACGGTTATCTCGATCAGCGATTCGGAAAGCGAAGCTACAAAACAGGCTCTGCGTTTTTTATTCTTAGTAAATCTATCGGTGCGGCCGCCCGGCTCTATATTGTAACGCTGATTTTGCAATATATTCTTTTCGACGGCTGGGGCGTTCCTTACTGGCTCAATGTGAGTGGCACACTTTTGCTTATCTGGTTATATACCCGCCGTAGCGGAATTAAAACCGTAGTTTTTACCGATACCATTCAGACTGTAATCATGATTGCGGCCCTGGTCATTATCATTGTGCAGGTGGTCAATGCGATCGGTTTGCCTGTCGGCGAAATTTACTCCTCGCTCAAAGTGAGTCCTACCACACAGATTTTCCGTTTCGGTGACTGGGGTCACAGGCAGTATTTCTGGAAACAATTCCTCAGTGGGGTCTTTATTCCCATTGTGATGACAGGGCTTGATCAGGATATGATGCAGAAAAACCTTACCATCAAAACGCTCAGAGATGCACAAAAGAATATGTATTGGTACGGCATTATGTTTGTTCCGATGAACTTCCTTTTCCTAACCTTAGGTGCGCTTCTGCTCATGCTCGCTTCGCAAAATGGCATCGCACTGCCCGAAATGTCCGACGATATTCTCACCCTTTTTGCTACCGAGCATCTGGGTTCAATCGTCTATGTGCTTTTTGTTTTGGGTATTATTGCAGCTGCGTTCTCCAGTGCCGACTCAGCGCTTACGTCGCTCACCACCAGTTTCTCCATCGATATCCTTGGAATCGATGACCGTACTGATGATGAAAAGTCTAATCGCTACCGCAAAATTACACATATCTCTTTTGCTGTACTGATGGTTTTTATAATTTTAATCATTCGGGAGCTGAGCAGCCGAAGCATCATTGATGCCATCTATACCATTGCATCTTATACTTATGGGCCGTTGCTCGGGCTCTATGTATTCGGACTTTTCACCCGGCATGGTACAAATGATAAACTGGTGCCCTACATAGCTATATTCTCGCCTGTGTTCTGTTACTGGCTCGCAGGATTTGTGAAAAATAATACCGGCTACGAGTTTGGTTATGAACTGCTCATGCTAAATGGTGCCATTACTTTTGTCTTACTGTATCTGGCCGGAAAAACCGGAAAACAAACTTCAAAAACTAAAATCTCATGATTATAAAATCTGCTGAATTTACTATTAGTAATACCGATTATAATAAATGTCCGGAAGGTAATCGTCCGGAATACGCTTTTATAGGACGTTCCAACGTGGGGAAATCATCACTGATTAATATGCTGATCAATCGAAAGGGGCTGGCTATGACCTCATCCAAGCCGGGAAAAACTTTACTGATTAACCATTTTATTATTAATAATGAGTGGTTTCTGGTAGATTTACCGGGATATGGTTATGCCAAAGCAAGTAAACAAGTTCGGGCTAATCTGAAAAAAATCATTGATGGCTATATTCTTAACCGCGAACAGCTGACCAACCTTTTCGTACTGGTGGATAGCCGGCATGAACCTCAAAAAATCGATTTGGAGTTTATGGAGTGGCTCGGTATCAGCGGTATTCCTTTCTCTATCGTATTCACTAAAATGGATAAGCAGTCACCCACACGCGGACTTAAAAATGTAGAGGTTTATAAAGAAAAACTGCTTGAGACCTGGGAGGAACTACCACCTGTTTTTCTAACTTCAAGTGAAACACGCGAAGGACGTGATGAGCTGCTGAGTTATATCGGTGAGATCAATGAAACAATTGGGGTGTAGATGTAGGTTAAATAATAACCTGCTCTTTCAAACGTTTGCGGTTGAAAGACTTTGAGCTCTGCGCAAAGTTTCACTTCCTTTGCCGAAAAATTAATAATATTGTACCCGCTATTGAAGCCGTAAAGTCTTCAATTCATTTAACTCAAAGTAATTCACCATTATGCTCAAAATCCAAAAGAATAAAACCAACTCCTTTTTTGTACTGCTCAGCCTGCCATCTACCGCTATGGGCTTTGCACTTTCGGTACAAATTTCAGCCTTAAGCTGGATCCTCTCCACCAAATACGGTCTCGAAATTCATGAAATCGGTATCGTTTGGGCTGCCGGTCCCATTGCCGGGATTATTGCGCAACCTATTGTAGGACTTATTTCCGATAAAAGCTGGTTTATGGGTGGTCGCCGCCGCCCCTGGATTGTCATTGGCAGTTTATTAGCGGCCTTGATGTTGTTGGCGCTGCCCAACCTGGAGATTATTCAAAAGGTTTTTCACAGTGGATCCGATCCTAAAGCCGGCTTACTTACCATTGCAGTAATAGTAGCACTGTTTCTCGATATTTCAATCAATGTGAGCATGAACCCGACCCGTTCATTAGTGGCAGATTGTACCACCCTGGAAGAGCGAAGCAAGGGCTTTACCTGGATGCAAACTGTATCAGGTGCTTTTGGAATGCTTGCTTATCTGATTGGTGGAACACTGGGTAATCTGGCTTTGATCTATATCGGTGCAGTGATTACTTTGCTGGCTGCAGTGATACCCGCATTTTTGATTGAAGAACCGCGTGTTCTGGCACAAACTGATGACGAAGCGGGTGAAGCGAAGGACAAATCGAGCGGAAAAGATATACTTATCTCCCTGTTTCCCTTAGCCGGATTGATTGTTTACGGTGTTTATGTATTAATTTCCAAGCTGGGAAATATTGATTTTTCCTGGAAAGTTCACTTGGGTGCTGTCAGTCTGGGCGTTGTTGAGCTATTGGCTATAGCGATCTTTATTATCACCTCGGTGATGGTGCTTACCAACTCACTTCGTTTGCCGCGAAAGCAAAATGAATATCAAAAAGTGCTTTTAGCTCACTCATTTACCTGGGTGGGAGTGCAAACGATGTTTATCTATGCTTTCTTTTTCTTAAGTGAAAAAATGGGACTGGGCGATGCAGCCGGAAAAGTAAACTCTATGGCATTCTTTATCCTAAGCTTAGTGAGTGCACTTTTACCCGCCTTTGTGCTTAATCCCATCGCCAATCGTATCGGTATGGTAAAAACTCACTACCTCGCACTTTTGGTTATGGCGCTCGGTTATGGCGGTATTTTCTTTCTCGCATCTACGCCGCTGCACTACTACCTCTTTATTGCTATTGCTGGTGTGGGGTGGGGTTCTGTTGTTTCACTCCCCTTTGCCATTATGAGCGAAAAAGTTGATCAAAATAAAATGGGACTCTATATGGGTATTTTCAATCTTTCGGTGGTGCTGCCGCAATTGGTCGCCAGCTTTAAAATGGGCGAAGTTGTTAACCACGCCACCGATAAATCCGTTGTTTACCTTATCTGTATGGTAACCATTGCTGCTTCTGCTTTACTTTGGGTGTTTGTGCAGAATGAAAAGAAAGTGGTAAAAGAATAGTATATATTCGATATGTAAAAATAGGGTTGTCAATTTCAATGACAACCCTATTTTTTTGTGTTATTTAGCAGGAATTTTAAGAGAAATTTTGGCGTTAGCATTATTTAACAAAAATATTTCGATTATATTGTGATTAAATAAAAATAAGTTTTACATTTGCCGTGGGAGTGACAATATGATTGTAATATGTTCACTTTGCTTTCAAGGTGACGCTAAATGTTGAGTGATATGATAAAGTGTGAAAAGTGTCTGATTGTGTAGGCCGTCTCGCTAAAGACCTAACGGGGCGGCAACAAGCAATAAGTAAATATCGCCTAATCTCTTGATTGTCGGAACCAAGATTTTAGGCAAAGATATAGAAGTATTCCAGCTTGTGAATAGAAGGGCAGTTTATTTCAATCAATTTTATATAAAAACTTGATAATAAAGTGTTAATATGAAAAATTTAAAATATATCATTGCCACAATAACGCTATTGCTCGTTATTACCGGATGTAATAAAGATAGTATATCCGATATTGATGAAATCCAAGAACCTGCCAAAAAAGTTGCCATTGAAATCCTGCAAGAGAAAGAGCGATATCAGTTTGCTGAATCTATTCATATCGATGATAATGCTGAGTTTCTAAAAGGTGAAATCATCCAGAATATGCCGGAACGGCTTCGAGTTAGAAAAACAGTAGCATCATCATCGGGCGACACAATTAAAACTGCAGATGAGGTCCCGGTTATTCATTCCGAAACAATTACCAAGAAAATTTATGAAGATGGCTCATCATGGTATGAGGCCGTAAACACATCAAATGGGAATGATTCTCCATTCACCGTTCTTAACTTCGCACAACATGCAAAAGAAGATGATGTTGGTAAAATCATAATCTACGACGGTATTGCCAATACCTATAACCAGAAAAATGAATTAGTTGGTACTGAGAAGGTAGGTGATATGAATTATACCGGTATGCTTGATGATATGAGAGTGTCTATGGCAGAGGATCAAAATAACTCAGGATCACCATTTAGACTCAAAGAAATTAAATCTCAAAGACTGGCTAAAGCATTACAAGAAGCTGAAAAAAGTGGAATGCGGGTTGTGAGACAGTCGGAAGATGAAATAGTTATGGAGATAGATATAGAGCTGGATATGAGTTTGATGAATAACCCGGATGTTAGTTTACACCAAGGGGAGCCTGCAATAGCTCATCGCCGTGTTGTTATGCAATTTTCAGGAGATCTCTCTCAAATGAAAACCCAGAAGATTTATGAAAACAAACAACTGGTTGAGATGATCAGTTATGAGTATGTCGATAATGATCCATCCACACCTCGTAAAGCACCTGGTGTAATTAGTGAAAATATACCGGCTTCAAATATTAAATCTGTTGATTACAGACGTCTTCAGTTTATGGAAGATGGGGCACCCTATGTTTTGGTAACACAGGAGAAGTATATAAAAAACAAAATCAATATCAACTTATAAAAACACGCGAAAATGAAACTTAGAATATATATATCAGTAATAGCAGCCGTTTTTACAATCTCTCTTTCGGCTCAGAATAATTATGTGTGGCTACACGGACTAAATGGTAAAGTAGACAGTTGGTATGTGTACCAAAGGGAATTTACACCTAATAATGGTGTCAGGTTGGGTTACGATAGTAATAAAGGGATTTCACAGATTACGGCCAACCTATATACTGGCAATAAGGAG
>CAYPPC010000104.1:7028-9982 GCA_964412435.1 uncultured Paludibacter sp. | reverse complement strand
GTGATTGTTTCACCCTCTTTAGCATACACATAGTGAACACCCCGGTTAGGAAAAGGGTAATACTCGTTAGGAGAGACAGTACTACTAACGATAGCACCCCGGTATCCATTTGCACCCGCCGGATACCAATCTTTGGAACCGTCAGCAAACAAAATACCCGCAGGCAACAAGGTAAAGAATATGATTAATAAGCTTAAAATTCTATTTTTCATATTGTTTCAATTAATAATTAATTACACGATTTTCTTTTAAGTATAAGGTTGTCTAAAGGACCATCTTTTATTGTCTTTTCCATTTCATAATAATTCTTCTAGTTATATATTTAATAAATTTAATTTATTTTTTACATTGCTTAAAGCAAAGAGCTTAACCGAACCTTTGCTCGATTTTCAATTCTATTTGCAACTATCTGATCTCTAGAACGTATAAAATACGCTGGTAAATAATATCACAAACTCAGCATTTTCATAGTGTACATAAACCGATATATATACCATACGATATTATAAAGAGAGAAACAATCATAATCCCAAGGATTCAGCTTTCTAAACAAAATGGCTCCAGCTCTTTTGGAAATCTAATCGATTTACTAAAATCGCAGATAAACAAGAAACGTTAATTTTACCTGTCCACACATTATAGCAAAAATTATGCAAATATAAGCTTTTCGAGCCACTTTAAGTGTCCACTTTTAAAATTTCTTGTCCAACTCACATATTTTGAGAATACTCTAGGCATCATATCCTGCACTAAAAAATTAAGTTTCGATCGGAATGGGTAAAAAATTGCAGATAAATGAAAAGGACCGCCTCTGTCCTTTTCCGGTAAAAACCGGCTTCGACAGCAGGGCTTCATAACAAGTTCCCACCCAATAGCCGGCCCTCAGCCCCCTTAAAAAAAGTAAAAGCTCGTCTCTCTCAGCCAAGGCAGAGGAAGACGAACTTATACAACCCTACATATTGAAACAAATAGATTAGAGGATAAATCTTTTCTTAAATCCACTGCTGATCGGGAAATTCCATTCCCTTTCCAACTAAAATTCAAAGAGAAATAAATCGGGGCAACGCCGTGCCCGCAGAACTACTCTTTATATTCTTCTGAATAGCAGCGATGCAAACATACAAAGATTTACACAGCATAGCGTGTCCAATCACACCAAAGCTTGTCCAAACGGCAAAAATGAGAATTATTTCTCTCCTTTTTCAGCAAAATTGTTGATTCGCCAAGTTTTTAGGAGGGAAAAACGGGTAAAATCAGCTTTTTTATTAAAGCCTCTATTTTTCCATATTATGGGTGGAAGCCGGAGTTAATTTCAAAAAGAGCTATAAAAGAGAGTTAAAACGGAGTGATTTTGAACAAAAACTCTTTACGATTGAGTGACTTTTGAGAGTTTATTTGAAGTTGAATAGCATGGTGTAAAGATTAAAACTACCCCGACTATATCCGGTAGTAACAGAGATAATGTTTCTCTACTTTTTTGGTCAGTACCTGGATATTGAGCATATCCGAAGCATCGGCAATATCTTTTAGTGTACCGTCTTTATACAGAATATTAATATTGTCGTAACGGGCGTCATAGGTATCGGTTGAAACAACCTCTTCTCCAATAAAATAACCTGCCTCCTGTTCGCTGATCCCAAACTGCTCACTGTAACGTTTGATCCATACAGCCTTTTCTGCTTCTCCGTTCTCATGCTCTTCCAGAAACTTCACTTTGAAGAGTATGCGGTGAATAAAATTATAGCAGAGCCTGGACAAAATAAAATCCTCATGTCCGGCCCAAATTTTTACGGCTGTGAAAATATCAGAATCATCCAGTGCAGTAAAGTTATCGAGTGCCACTTCGTCCCGGTGAAACTGCTCCAGCCCTATATTTTTATAGAGGAAATAATTGAGCGCGGGGGGCGCAAATAGTTTATGGCCCTGCTCCGCCAGTTCAATAGCTCTTTTTAGAATATTGGTCAGCATCTTCTCTGCTGCTACAGATGTTTTATGCAGATAAACCTGCCAGTACATCAGCCGCCGTGCCACTAAAAACTTCTCGATGGAGTAAATGCCTTTCGCCTCCACCACCAATTTACCCTCTTTGATATTGAGCATCTTAATAATGCGTGAAGCACCGATAGTTCCTTCACTCACTCCACAGAAAAAACTGTCGCGACTCAAATAATCGAGCCGGTCCATATCCAATTGTCCTGACACCAGCTGATGCAAATAGGCTTTGGGATACTCATTCTTAAAAATCCGGATGGCCACATCCAGCTTACCATCAAAATCACGGTTGATTTTCTCCATCATCAACAGCGAGAGCACTTCATGCGGCACCCCCTGCACCAAAGTATGCTCCAGCGTGTGCGAAAAAGGTCCGTGCCCGATGTCGTGCAGCAAAATTGCCGCTCTCGCTCCATTCTCCTCCTCTTCGCTAATTTCCTCACCCGCCAGACGCAGCTGATTCACCGCCTCCCCCATCAAATGCATCGCACCCAGCGAATGCAGCAAACGGGTGTGCTGAGCACCCGGATATACGAATGATGACAAACCCAGCTGCTTAATCCGGTTCAACCTTTGAAAATATGGATGCTGAATCAAATCATAAAGAAATTCATTCGGGATATTGATAAATCCGAGCACCGGGTCGTTGATGATTTTACGAGTATTTATAACTTTCATTTTGCTTGTTTTACGAAGGTGAGTTGAATGGTGATTCGATTGTAATTCAGTTGTTATTCAGTTGTTATTCAGTTGTTATTCAATTGTTATTCAATTGTAATTCAATTGTAAAACTATTGTTATTGCATTTTTAAACAATTGAATCACAGCGTAGCTAGTTACTATTGAATTACAGCAAAGCGAATCACTATTGAATCACAGCAAAGCGAATCACCATTGAATTACAGCAAAGCGAGTTACTATTGAATCACAGCGAAGCGAATCACCATTGAATTACAGCGAAG
>CAYPPC010000104.1:0-6928 GCA_964412435.1 uncultured Paludibacter sp. | reverse complement strand
CGAGTTACTATTGAATCACAGCGAAGCGAATCACCATTGAATTACAGCGAAGCGAATTACAACTGAATAACAGCGTAGCGAATTACTACTGAATTACGGCGCAGCCGAATTACCATCGTCCCCCTCGCTTATTCTACTTCTCTGCTAAAATCTCAACCAACCAATCCCACGACTTCACCACTGCGGGAATATGAACCCGCTCGTCGGGTGAGTGAACACCGCGCATGGTCGGGCCTATGGAGATCATATCCAGGTGAGGATATTTCTCTAAGAAGAGACCGCACTCCAGACCGGCGTGAATGGCTTTAACAGCTGCTTTTTCACTAAACAGCTTCTCGTATGTCTTTTCGGCTACCTTCAGGATATCTGATTTTAAGTTTGGCTTCCAGCCGGGATAACCATCACCATGCGTCACTTTGCAACCGGCAAGTCTGAATACCGACTCCACCTGATGTGCAATATCAAACTTGGCGCTCTCTACCGAGCTGCGCTGGCTGGTCACAATTTTCACGGAATCAAACTCATCAAACATCTTCACAGAGGCCAGATTGGTGGAGGTCTCTACCAGTCCGGGCATATCGGCGCTCATCGCAATCACTCCGTGCGGACAGGCGTAAACCGCGTTAAGCAGACGGGAAGTGCTGCAAGGGGTCATCGTGGATGCCGGCATATCTTCCGAGTGAAGTTCCAGTCTCATTTTAGTCTCAACAGCGCCAAATTCTGCCTCCAGCTCCGCTGAAATGGTATTGAACACTACGCGCACCTGCTCTTTTTTGCCGGAAGGCACCACACAAACTGCAGAAGCTTCACGAGGAATGGCGTTATGCAGATTACCTCCGTCGATATAGGCAATTCGCAGCTCTGCTTCCTGAGAGATATTCCATAAAATGCGGTTCAACAGCTTATTGGCGTTAGCGTGACCTTTTTCAATATCATCACCCGAGTGGCCGCCCAACAGACCGGAGACTTTTACTGCAAAAGAGAAGAAACCGACAGGTGTTTTGGCTGTTTCATACTTCATCACCGCGGTGGTGTCAATACCACCTGCGCAACCCACAAAAATTTCACCGTCATCTTCCGAGTCGAGGTTGATCAGCACATCACCGGTCAGCAGATTTTTATCTAAAGCAAATGCTCCGGTTAGTCCGGTCTCCTCATCCACGGTGAACAGGCACTCCACTTTCGGATGCTTCAGCTCTTCTGAATCAAGCACCGCCAGCATCAGCGCCATACCGATACCGTTGTCTGCACCCAGGGTAGTACCTTTAGCGTGCAGCCACTCCCCGCGAATTTCAGTCTCAATCGGATCATTGTCAAAATCAAACTCAACATCGCTGTTTTTTTCGCACACCATATCCATATGCGATTGCAAAATCACCGTTTTTTGATCCTCATAGCCCGGTGTGGCCGGTTTGGTGATCAGCACATTGCCGGCAGCATCCGTTTTGGTCTCCAGATTCAGTTTCTTACCGAAATCTTCCAGATAAGCTCTGATCTTTTCCTCTTTTTTTGATGGGCGTGGAATTCTTGTAATGTCGTAAAAGTGATTCCAGACTCTTTTTGGTTCTAAGTTTCTCATTGTTTTCTCTTTTTTTTGATTCACTCCGAAGTGTGAAACCATATATTATTAATTAATCTGTTTTTATAGCTTGATGCGAAAAAAAAGTTGCAGGTAAAGGTTGCGTTTAGTGATGCGAACCAGCACATCATGCTCCTGGCTCTCTCTGAAAAAGCGCTCCACAGGTTTGATGGATGCCCCCAGTTTGGCACCGACATCAATCCCGGAAGTTACCGTATAAAATGCACCCGCCTGCAAACCTGCATCGAGGCGGTTTTTGCTGTAGTAATACATTAAATCTATCGGTTCCGGATCGTCGTAGTTTTTTTGTATGGCGCGGAGCAACCAGCCCAGCTCAGGCCCCAGACTAACCCAGAGATTGTCGTCCACACGCATCTCCAGCAGGAGCGGTAGCTGCAGGTAGTGGATAAAACGGCTGTTATGTATCAAATCGAACTCACCAACATACTTAACGGTGTAGCCTTTACGCAGAAATCCTGGCTCTGTCGCCACATAAAAATTATCATTCAGTGGCACCGAAACATAAGCTGCAGCTCCGTATGACAAGTTGGGATAGGCTATGGGAATGGCCCACTCAGTTTCGCGCAGTAGTTTTTCTGCCGCCGGCAAAAAGTTGTAAACCGAAGAGGCACCACCCGCCAACTGCACGCCAAACTGTACATTCTGTGCCTGCAGCAACATGGGACTAAGCAGCCAGAAGAGCCCGCTCAATGTGATTAGCAGCCTTTTTCCTGTTCCGTATAATTTATCTCTGATTTCAAGCATAGAGCACCGTAAAACATCGTTGATACAATTGGCAAATATAGTTAAATTTCATTTTAATAAAAAACATAGCAGCCGGTAAATGATGATTATTAAGCAAACTTATTAACTTTGCATGGCTAATAACAAAACAAGTGCTGATTGCGCCATTACTGATAAACTAAGAATGAACTGGACCCGAAAACAAAAATCTATCCTGCTAATCATCTCCATAACCTCATTTATGGGGACTTTTCTGATCTCATCCATCAATATTGCCTTGCCGGCCATCGAAAAATCTTTCGGCCTCAATGCAGTGATGCTCAGTTGGGTGGTCACCTCATTTTTACTCTCTACCGCCATGTTTTTGCTGCCTGTGGGCAGATGGGCCGATATGACCGGGGTTTCAAGACTCTATAAAGTCGGTTTGATTATTTTCACCATATCATCACTCGCTTCGGCCCTGGCACCGGGCGGTGGCTGGCTGATTGCCGCTCGCTTTTTACAAGGCATCGGCGCAGCTCTGACCAACACCACCGGGAATGCCATTTTAGTCGGCGCATTCCCTCCCAAGCAGCGCGGGCAAGTGTTGGGAATCTCAGTATCAACCGTTTATCTGGGACTCTCCTTCGGACCTTTTTTTGGCGGACTGCTCACTCAGCAGCTCGGCTGGCAGTCTATTTTTGTGGTCAGTGCCCTGCTCGGACTCATCTCAACTGTTGTAGCCTTCCGCTTCCTCGACAAAGATGAGGAGATAAAAACCGGCGGTAAGTTTGACTTTGCCGGACTCCTGCTTTTTATGGCCGGGCTTTTCTCGCTGGTCTATGGCTCTTCACAAATCCCTTCGGCCAAAGGCTGGCTGATTATGACCGCCGGCGTGGTTTCTCTGGTGCTCTTCTGGAGGGTAGAGAAAAAGGCCGAAAATCCAATTGTTGACCTGAAGATGTACACCGGAAACCGGATGTTCTCCTTCTCCAACCTGGCGGCGCTGATTAACTATAGCGCCACTTCTGCCATTGTCTTTTTCCTCAGCCTCTATCTGCAGAAAGTGCAGCAGCTCTCTCCGCAGCAGGCGGGACTGATTCTGATAGCCCAACCGGTGATGATGACCATTTTCTCTCCCCTTGTCGGACGACTTTCCGACCGCTACCAGCCGCGTTATTTTGCCACCATCGGCATGGCCATGTGTGGTATCGGACTGGCAGCCATGGCATTCCTAACCGCTGAGTCGCCTCACTGGGTCATCGTAGCCATTCTGCTCTGGGAGGGTATCGGCTTTGCCCTGTTCTCATCGCCCAATATGAATATTATCATGAGTTCGGTGGAGCGCCATCAGTACGGTCAGGCCTCCGGCTCAGCCGCATCGATGCGTATTATAGGACAAATTTCGAGCATGACCATTGTAACGCTCTTTTTCGCCAGCCTCTTTGGCGGGCAGTCCATCGAGCAGGTATCCAACGAAAGCTATATGACAGCAATGAGCAGCGGATTTGTTATTTTTGCACTGCTAAGTGTATTAGGCGTCTATTTTTCGCTGATTCGCGGCAATATGGAGAGAAAAACAGCATAATAAACTCAAAAAAAGAAGCAGATATGACTACCCTACTCATAATTATCATCACCTCTATTATCTCCATTCAGGCATTTTCGAATCCGGCACAGCGTGAACGATTTATTTTTCACCCGCCCTCTATCCGGTCCGGTGGTGCTTACCGCCTACTCAGCTACGGTTTTATTCATGCTGACTATACCCACCTGATATTTAATATGCTTACGCTCTACTTTTTCGGATCGGTCATCGAACAGATGCTGCAAGTCAGCTTTGGAAGCAAAACGGGTACGATTATCTATATCCTGCTCTATCTTAGTGCTATTTCAGTCTCTATTCTTCCTACCTACTTCAAGGAGAAAAACAACTCCTACTATCTTGGATTAGGAGCCTCAGGAGCTGTCTCAGCAGTAGTTTTCGCCTATATTCTGATTAGTCCGATGAGCTTTATGGGCATTATGTTTATTCCGGTGATGCTGCCGGCCTTTCTCTTCGGAATTATCTTTGTGGTGCTCTCCATTTATCTCAGCAGAAATCACGGAGGCAATATCAACCACACAGCACATATTGCCGGAGGTATTTATGGTATACTTTTTCTGATTCTTATTTTTGCAGCTTTCAGGCAGGTAAACCTGCTCGACCATTTTATTCAATCTATCCGGGTAGACAGTTGGCGCGATTTAGTACGTGTGGGGTATTAAATCATTGTACTCTTCAGAAATCCTAAAACTTTTTACGCTTCCATGTTGTTTCTTTTTTAATAGCAAACAACCCCATTAATTATGCGTAAATTCTATTCTGTTCCGCTGCTTTTTGCGCTTCTTTTTTTAACAAGCTGCGAATGGCTCAACGGTCTTTTCGACAGCAAAGAACCCACTGAAGAGCAAGTGTTTACGGGCCTGACTCCCACGCTGGAGATGGATTTTGAGGTATCCTCTCTGACGGGACAAAATGACCTGGCCGGCTTCAACCACATTGTCTTTACAGGCAACGGCCGGGGAGCGGCACTGAGCACCCGAAACGAGGTGTTTTTTACCGATAACGGCGGCAGCAGCTGGCAACTGATCCGTAAATATCCTGATAATAATAAAGACACCTTGATTCAAAGTATCGCCATTCATCCCACAGGACATATTATTTTTCTGGGAGCCAAATTTTTCCACAATAACGATTTCCATCCGCGCTATCTTATATTGAAAAACTCCGCGCCTAAAGTCTGGGATCCGCATATTATTTTCACCCCGCGTTACCGGCAGGATAACTCCAACCGCCCGTACCTTCCTTCTGATTTTAATTACCAGTACAGCTACTGGCACAACGATGGAATTCTGATTAACGCCTTTTTAACTCCGGATAAAAAAAACGGTATGCTTAGCTTTCTCGAAAATGCAGACAATATCACCAACCCGGGCACGATGCAGGTCCTGGAGTCAGTTGACGGGAAACGACCTTTTGTTGCCACTGCCATGGCGGCCATCGATAATAAAAGATTTGCGGTTGCCGGTTATGAAATATGGCCGGTAGTGCCCGAGGTTCGGCAGAAATATATTTACACCTTGCTGGACTCCTATCTCTCACCTTTGAACAATTCAGACAAGGATCAGCTCTATCTGCCTGATTATATGGCAAGCAACTGGATAACATTCAACCGGGAACACTTCTCTATAGTCTCCATCAATGCCGATCATAAAAAGATCTTTAGAACCAATGCTCAGGCAGCTGTAGCTATCAAACAACAAGAAATTATTCCGTCAAAAAAGAAACCTATATCGGGGAAATACCGCTCGGTTGCTATCGATTTGCAGGGCCATCTCTGGGTAGGCACCGACCTGGGCATGTATAAAAGCGTAAAATCACTTTTTGAAGAGTAAAACATCAGCCTACCAATGGCTATATTACTCAACTTACCACTAAATGCATCCTCACGCATCGCTAACCTCTGCAACGTTATTACACCGCACTATATCTCTGCCTCCCTGAAGTGAGGAGGGATCTAATACAAATTGAAACTTAATGAGGTAAGTTACAAATGCCCCTCTTTATACAATTTAATTCTGATTGTTCTTAAAGTCATTTAGCGATCTGTTTAAAAAAATCGCATTAGCTAATCAAACTCACAGCCTGTAAGGCAAAACTTTGATAACCGCGGGTCATCGACCCACGGAATTGAGCTACAGGCTAATCACCGCCTGGAAGGCAAGACCCGAATGGGCAGAACTTCTTGTGCTATGATTACTAGACCTCATTTAACACCTTATTTCTCACCAAAACAAGCTTAGCAGAAGCAACAGAAACTATAGTTAAAAATATTTATCCGATTCGTTTTATTTCGCAGCAATTTTCTTACAACCCACAAGCAACAAACTCTCCAAACCTTCATTAAACCATCTGTACGGCTATTTTTCAAAAGTGGCACGCCTTTTGAATAATGTATAATAAATTAAGAAGAATATTAATCATTAAACATATAAAGTCATGAAAAAGCTACTACTTAAATCCGCACTCGTAGTTACCACCCTATTGGCGGCATTCAGCTTTAACAGCTGCATCAGCCTGCAGTCAACAGCTCCAACAAAAGTTGTTCGCTATGACTACTCTTACAACAACCCAACATGGGCGCCCCCCTATTACGGTGGAGCACGGTACTACTACTTCCCCGATATCGAAGTTTACTACGATTTATCGACACGTAACTTTATTATGCTCAACACCGGTCGCTGGCTCTACGTACAAAGCATTGCGCCTTTCTACTCCGGCTTCGACCTGCACAACAGCTACATTGTGATACTCAATACAACGGTTTATCAACCGTGGATGCATCACCACCACTACGTGAAAAGCTATCCGAGATACTACTATATTGACTACTACGACTACAGCAATATACCTTATGTTCGCGGATACAACGAGAACCAGAAGGGAGCTATTTTCTGGAGCGATTCAGACCGTAACCGGGCCCGTCCGTGGGACGATCGCAACGTGCGCAGCAACCGTCAGTTTACCTACTCGAGCGCCGACAGAAAGGTACAGCAAGAGACCACACGTCGTGTGAATCAGGA
>CAYPPC010000103.1:3074-9997 GCA_964412435.1 uncultured Paludibacter sp. | reverse complement strand
CAATCGACGAAAAGAGTCAGATTGATATTGGAAATTTACAGCTTATCAGCGATGAAAACGGTATGGCCTCGGTAATTGACAAAAGCGGCGCAGAGCGGGAAGGCACGGTACAAATAAAACTCACCGGGAAAAGTGCTTCAGACAAAGCGGATAACTGGTGGTATGTCGCTTCACCTGTTGAGAGTGCCACTGCAGCTGTTTTCCTGAAGAATACAATCAATCTTTTTGGCTCATATGATGAGGCTACCGGTCAATATCCGCAGATTAGGGAGATGGATACCTCGCTCGTGCCCGGAGCCGGTTACCTTTTGCTGGCAGATGAGCCGGATAGAAATTACAGTTTCAAAGGCAAGCTAAACAGCGGGAAGGTCACTATTCCGCTCACTCGCACAGGGCGCACACATGACAGACGCGGTTTTAATCTGGTTGGAAACCCCTATCCTTCTTATATCGATTGGAATAAAGTGGCTGCTCAGCATCCGGAAATCCGGCAGGGTGTTTGGTTTAGAACACGTTCCGAATCGGGTGAGATGGTTTTTGACACCTGGAACGGTCTGGTGGGATCGGGTAATGGGAAACATGGAGCAGTTAGCAATCTGATTGCGCCGATGCAGGCATTTTGGGTACGGGTAGATAAAGATGCTGTTCGTCCGGAAGAGTTGAGAACTACCACTTTGAGCTTTGATGATGGTGTGCGTCGTCACTTTGATGTGAACAGTAAAAGTGGCAATGGGCAGATTCGCACTCCGCAAAAAGAGGAGATGCAACTGATACGACTGCGCGTAAGCAATGGTTTGAATTATGACGAAGCTATCCTGATAGCAACAGATAAGGCTTCTGATGGCCCCGACAGTTTTGATACGGAGAAAATGAGCAACGGCAATGCTGCAATTCCGGAAATCTATTTCTTGCAAGAGAAACAGGAAATAGCCATCAATGCGCTCAATACATTCCCCCTGAATGAGGAGATTCAACTCGGTTTTCGCCCCGGAAAAGCAGGTAACTTCAATATTGCGGCTCATGAGGTAAGTCTTGAAGATGAGAATTTAGAAGTCTTGTTGCTCGATAAAATGTTGAACCTGCAAACGGTGCTCGACGGAGTGGCAGAGTACCATTTTGAGTCAGATGCCCTAAAAACCAATGAACGTTTTGCTATACTTTTGCGCGAAGCTGTCCCTTCCGGAAGTACAACTCCCGATAGCCGACAGTTCCGGGCTTATGTGGACGGGCAGGGTCGGATTTGTGTAGAGCACATTCCTGCGAATTCGATGATTCAGCTCTTCGACACCACCGGGCGCCTTGCCGAAAGCATGCAGGGCAGTGAGGGAATCACCCGACTGAAATCGATGCCTGCTCCGGGTGTTTATATCGTGAAAGTGCAAGACCGCACTCAAAAATTAATTGTAAAATAAATTGAACTGAAATAATAAAAACAGATAAGATAATGAAACGTATTTATTTAAAACCTGTAGTAGAAACAGTAAAACTGGATAATCAGATTGCCCTTCAGATGGCATCAGTCCAGGAGGCTTCTAACCCTTACACCGAACCGACAAACTGGTCGCGCTCGAAGCGAGTGAATGATGATGACCCTTACTATGACAGCGGATGGTAGATCATCCAAACAGAAACAGGTCTAAAGATTTGTACAGGGCGGTCCGGAGTTATCCGGGCCGTTTTTTTTGATAAATCAGTGTGATTGTCCCTGTCGTTTGAGCAGAACTATGGATTTACGACACCAAAGCCTGTGCCTGTGGCAAAGCCGTTCATTTTTAAATTATTAACTGAAAAGGAGGCTGCCCGTGGAGGGCATTGTTGCGAAAATTAACAAAAATCGCTACCTTTGCAGGTCATTTTTGGCGTTCGGAAAAGTGAAAGTAAACTACAAACAAATCCTGGATGGATTTATTCGGAAGCTGCGTTTTAAGTACCGCGTTTCGATTACCAACGAAAACACGTTGGAAGAGACCTGGTACACCCGTCTCTCGCGGGTGAGTGTGGCGATGTTTGTAAGCGGATTTCTGCTGCTCTCCTTTATACTGCTCACCTTGCTTATTTATATGACTCCACTGAGACATTATCTCCCCGGATATCAGGATTCGGGCAACCGGGCTGCTATTATTCAGCAGTCGATGCGTGCCGACTCTTTGCATAGCCAGGTGGAGCTGATGAGTACTTATCTGGATGTACTTAAAGCAAATATTGCCGACACAAAAGCAAGCGACAAAGAGCAAAGCCTCGATACGGCTGAGATTAAAGAGCAGGCGGTTGAGCTGATGAAAAGAAGCAAGCGCGAAGAGGTTTTTGTGAAGAAATATGAAGAGACCGAGAAGTATAATCTGGGTGCTATTTCCACCACCTCCTCCCTCGAATCTGCTTATGTCTTTTTCAAACCGGTGGATGGGGTGATTGCATCAACCTACAGTCCGAGCGACGGAAAGTTTGGTGTGTCAGTGATTACTTCGCCTCATGAAACAGTAAAAAGTGTGCTCGAAGGGAAGGTGATTTTTGCTGAATTTACCTTTGAAAACGGATGGGTTATTCAGGTGCAGCATGAAAATGACTATGTATCGGTCTATAAAAATAATACCCGTTTGCTGAAGCAGACCGGTGCCAGCGTGAAAGCAGGGCAAAGCATAGCGGTGACCGGTGCCGAAGGGGAGGGAAGTGCCGGGAAGCACTTCTATTTTGAGCTTTGGCGCAAGGGAGCCTCCCTCAACCCGCAGGATGTGATAACATTTAGATATTGATTAAATTTTGTCTGAAAAGAAAAAAAATATAGCTATTTTGGGTGCCACCGGTTCCATTGGAACACAGGCGCTGGATGTTGTTCGCAACAATCCCGACCGCTTTGAGGTGTATGCACTCACTGCCAATAACAATGTGGATCTGCTGATTCGTCAGGCCCTTGAATTTGAGCCGGAAGTGGTGGCCATTGCCAACGAAAGCAACTACCTGAAGGTGAAAGAAGCCCTCTCTTCCAAGCCGATTAAGGTTTTTGCCGGTAATGAAGCCATTGCACAGATTGCCGAAATGGAACCCATCGATATTGTGCTTACAGCGATGGTGGGTTATTCCGGTTTGCAGCCGACGATTCACGCCGTTAAATCGGGTAAAACCATAGCCCTGGCCAATAAAGAGACGTTGGTGGTGGCCGGTGAAATTATCAACGAGCTGGCTCAAAAGCATAATACACCGATTTTGCCGGTGGACTCCGAGCACTCTGCCATTTTCCAATGTCTGGCAGGCGAAGGTGATAATCCGATAGAGCGGATTATTCTGACTGCATCAGGAGGTCCCTTCCGGACCAAAACGCTGGATGAGTTGCATCATGTTACCTCCGCACAGGCGCTGAAACATCCCAACTGGGAAATGGGTGCCAAAATCACGGTCGATTCAGCCACAATGATCAACAAAGGCTTTGAGGTGATTGAGGCGAAGTGGCTTTTTGGGCTGCGCCCCGAACAGATAGAGGTGCTGGTGCATCCGCAGTCGATTGTACACTCTTTAGTGGAGTTTGCTGACAGCTCGGTGAAAGCACAGTTGGGCCTGCCCGATATGCGCCTGCCGATACAGTACGCTTTCACCTATCCGGATCGTTTGAAAACAGATTTCCCGCGATTGGATTTACTGGAGTACAGCACGCTGACTTTCGAAAAACCGGATACCGGACGTTTCCGCAATCTGGCGCTTTCCTATGAGGCGATGAACACCGGCGGGAATATGCCCTGTATCCTGAATGCAGCCAATGAAGTAGTTGTGGCGGCATTTTTAGAGAATAAAATCGGCTTTTTGCAGATGAGTGAAATCATTGAAACCACTATGCAGAAGGCCTCATTTATAAAAAAACCAACTTACGAAGATTATGTGATGAGCAATGCCGAAGCGCGCCAAATCAGCCTGGATGAGGTAGTCAGATTAGCGCGGTAACCAACAAAGGTTTTTGCTTTTGATAGAATACAAACAGTTATAGAAACGAAAAAAACAGATGGAAACATTTTTAATACGAGCCGCACAGCTTATTTTGAGTTTATCGATTTTGGTGGTTCTGCATGAGCTGGGGCACTATCTTTTCTCCCGGATGTTCAAAGTTCGGGTAGATAAATTCTATGTCTTTTTTAACCCAAAGCGTTCGCTGGTGCGTGCCAAAAAGATTAACGGCAAGTGGCAGGTGAAGTTTTTTGCACGTAACGTGCCCGCCAATGAGCGTATCAAGCTGGATGAAAGCGGTAACCCTGTGATGCTTGCTGACGGCAAAAATCATGTGATGGAGCCGGTGCCCGAAAGCGAGATGTCGGAAAACGACTGGCGCAAATATCCGGACAATACCGAATGGGGTATTGGCTGGCTGCCTCTGGGCGGTTATTGCAAAATTGCGGGTATGATTGATGAGTCGATGGACACCACGCAGATGACCCGCGAACCGCAGCCCTGGGAGTTTCGCACTCAGTCGGTTTGGAAGCGCATGGGGATTATTTCCGGTGGGGTGTTAGTGAATTTCTTGCTGGCTCTGCTGATCTACTCTCTGATTCTTTTCCATTGGGGTAAAACCTATTTGCCTTTGGAGAATTACACTTATGGTCTGAACTATTCGCAAACAATGATCGATGCCGGTTTCCGGGATGGGGATAAAATTATTGCCATTGACGGCAAAAAGCCGCAACAGCTGAGCGATGCAGTGGAAATGATGCTGATTGATGCTGCAGAGGTGGTACAGGTGGAACGTGAAGGTAAATTTGTCAATATTGAGGTGCCTTCAGATCTCACACAAAAGGTGCTTGCTTCGAAATCACAGGTGGTTTCTCTGCGTACGCCCTATGTGATTGACTCGGTCTTCTCCGGTTCGCTCGCTTCTAAAGCAGGATTGCTTAAAGGGGATAGTATGATAGCTGTAAACGGCAAAAAAATCGATATGCAGCAAGAGGTGATTCAGCAGTTTGCACAATCTGCCGGTGAGCGTATATCCTTCGATTATGGACGCGACGGACAGGTGTTGCGCACCACTCTCACTATGAGCGAAGACGGTTTTTTGGGTGTTAGCTGGAAAAATTTCTTTGAGGTAAACCGTGAAGAGTATGGCTTTTTTGAAGCCTTCCCTGCCGGTATAAAAATGGGTGTGGATCGCTTAGTAGGTTATGTGAAGCAGTTCAGACTGGTGTTTACGAAAGAGGGTGCCAAATCAATCGGCAGCTTTGGAGCAATCGGTTCGCTATTCCCGCCTAAGTGGGACTGGCTCAGCTTCTGGGAAATGACTGCACTGATTTCGATTATTCTGGCCTTTATGAACTTCCTGCCTATTCCCGGGCTGGATGGCGGATATATGGTATTCCTGCTCTATGAAATGGTTACGGGCCGCAAACCCAACGATCGTTTTATGGAGATAGCACAAACTGTCGGCATGATGTTACTGATGTTGCTCTTTATTTATGCTATAGGGAATGATATTTTCAGGGCGTTTTTCTAACCCCCCCTGCCTCCCAAAGGGGGAAAATTTACAGAGTGCTGACTTTAAGTCAGCAAGATTAATTAAACAGATAAAACATTAAAATACGCTCTTCTAATTCCCTGGTCGCTGAGCATAGTCGAAGCGTGGGGATTAGGGGGCTTCTATATCATGATTACCATATTATGTTATCCGAGATGCGGAACCTGCCGCAAAGCTGAAAACTGGCTGAAAGAACAGGGAATTGAGTATAATTATCGCCCGATTGTGGAAGAAAACCCCAGCTTTGATGAATTGAAAGCGTGGTTTTTGGAGAGTGGTTTACCGGTAAATCGCTGGTTTAACACCAGTGGCAAACTCTACCGCGAAAATAATGTCAAAGACAAAATCAAAACTGCCGCTCCTGAAGAATTGCTTGAAATTCTCGCATCGGACGGTATGTTTATCAAACGCCCGATTCTGCTGCACCCCAATAAAATCGTAACCGGTTTTAAGCAGGAGGAGTGGGAAGAGATATTTGGGAAGTAACAGCCCTTTGTCTTGATAAGCCGGAATAAAAATGATATCTTCGTACCATAAATAAATAATACCATGAAGATAAAGAAAGTAACACGCACGGCTCTTCTCTTTTTAATTTTATCTGCTACTTTATATAGTTGTAAGGAAAAAGTGGATCCTTTTGGAGTTCCTACACTTCGAACCAATGAGGTGATGGAGATTACCTCATTTACAGCTATTGTTGAAGGCGAAATAATCAGTGATGGTGGTTCAGAAGTTACTGAGCGAGGATTTGTCTGGAGCAGAGAGTCGCAACCGACACTTGAGCAAAATGAAGGTAAGGTGCTTAGTTTAAGCACGGTTGTTTTTAATTCCGGATTAAATAATCTTCGGGCACTTTCAAATTATTATGTGCGGGCTTTTGCTACCAACTCTTCGGGTACAGCCTATGCTAATGAGTTGCAGTTTGAGTCAAGTGACATTTTTATTGATAAACGCGATGGAAGAAAATACACTTTAGTGAAAATAGATGACCGTTTATGGATAAAGGAAAATATGAAATACCTGCCGGTTGTCAGCGAATTTGAAAGCAGCTCTACTTCAGAAGCCCGATACTATGTGTATGGCTATAAAGGTGTGAAATGGGATGAAGCCGTTGCAAGCGACTCTTTTGAAAACTACGGTGTGCTCTACAACTGGCATGCTGCCATGAAGGCCTGTCCTGAAGGCTGGCAACTTCCTTCGGATGGTGCCTGGGCTGAGATGGTGTTTGCTGTGGGTGACAGAGATAATGCAGGTAGTAAACTAAAACATACAGCGTATTGGAACTCACCCAATACCGATGCAAATAACAACTCAGGTTTCTCTGCACTTCCCGGAGGATATCGCAGTGACGAAGGTAGCTTTGATGCAGTGGGAACTACCGGGCAGTGGTGGAGCTCCACAAACTACAATAACGGAACGGCACTCTCTAATTCCTTGC
>CAYPPC010000103.1:0-3064 GCA_964412435.1 uncultured Paludibacter sp. | reverse complement strand
TTCCTTGCACCACAATTCTCCGGCCATTATTATGCATGAATCTGATCTTAGTGAAGGGTTTTCAGTTCGATGCGTAAAGAACTGACTAGAATAACTGAAGTGAATATAAATAAGATACTTAAAATGAAAATCCCTTTTGTCGCAGACGAAAGGGATTTTTTGTATTCTAATTATTACACCCCTGCGCTGACGACTTCAAGTTCGTCTGCTCAATAATTACCGCACATATTTATTCTTCTTAAGAAAACTCACTAACAATCTATTGTATAGATTTTGCCAAAATCTTTACATAAGCAGTAAGATGTGTAAAGAAAATGCGGTTTTCTTATCAAAAGGTATTACCTTTGTAAAAAAATTAGTCATTTCTTATCAGATGAACACCATGAAATTAGATAAACTTCCTTACCCGTTCGATTTAGAAACGATACCTGTATTAAAGGCATTGCCTGCTGCACACGCTGCTCTGGCGGAATTGAAGGGGATTGCTTTGACAATTCCGAATCAGTCTATATTAATCAATACACTTGGTATTCAGGAAGCTAAAGATAGTTCAGCGGTTGAAAATATAATAACAACACATGATGAACTGTATAAATCAGAGCTTCAGACCAACACCAATCTGTCGCCGGCGGCTAAAGAGGTGCAAAACTACATCGCAGCTTTGAAAAGAGGTTACGATCTGGTACTCGAGAAAGGACTTATAACCGAGTCGGTGATATTGGAGGTGCAGCAGGTACTTGAAAAAAACAGTGCCGGATACCGTAAGCTGCCGGGTACAGCTCTTAAAAATGTGCAAACCGGTGAGATTGTTTACACGCCCCCACAATCTTATGATGAAATTGTAAAGCTGATGGCCAATTTAGAGCAGTACATCAACGACAATGATTATCAAAACATTGATCCGTTGATAAAAATGGCTGTAATTCACTTCCAGTTCGAGAGTATTCACCCTTTTTATGACGGAAACGGTCGTACCGGACGTATTCTAAATATTCTCTATCTAATAAAGGAACAACTGCAAAATGTACCTATTCTATATTTGAGTAACTATATTATCCGGAATAAAAGTGAGTACTACCGATTGCTTCAAGCAGTTCGTGATGAAGAAAAATGGGAAGACTGGCTACTCTATATTATTCAGGGAATAGAAGAGACAGCAACGGAGACTATTCAGCTAATTCTGAAAATAAAGGAGTTGATGCAAAGTTTTAAGATAAAATTACGTGAAAACTACAAATTTTATAGTCACGAATTACTGAACAACTTGTTTATGCACCCTTATACAAAAATAGAGTTTTTAACAGACGATTTAGGTGTGTCGCGTATTACAGCAGCTAATTACCTAAACACACTTGCAGAGGATGGTGTATTACAAAAATCCCGCTTAGGTACTACCAACTATTACATTAATGTTGAGTTGTATCAGTTATTGAGTAGGAGATAGGGATTTTTCACCTGATTAATGGCACACTTGAGCTGACGACTTCAAATTCGTCTGTTCAATAATATCCGCTCATATTTATTCATTTCGAGCCAACTCACCCATAGTCTTATGTAAAGATTCCACCAAAATCTTTACATAAGCAGTAAGATGTGTAAAGAAAATGTGGTTTTCTTATCGGAAGGCCTGATGGGTTTGTTTTGTTTGGAGACTATGGATTTGCTGAAAAAGTTGAATGAGAAGGCCTGAACAGTTTTGTTTTATCTGCTGTTATAAAGTAACAGCAGATGCTACTTTAACTTACATAAATTAACCACTAAACTTTGAATGCCATGAAAACAAAACATTTTTACATTCGATTGGACAATGAACATTTACAGCAGGATGAAGTTTTATTGAACTCCTTTTTACAGAGTGTTACAGTTACGCAAACTGCTGCTCACTTTTCTCCTTCAGGAAACTCGGGTTTTTGGTCTATTCTTGTTTTCTATGATGAATTACCTGATACTGAAGAGCAACAGACCCGGAAAAGAGACAAGAAACCTCCTTATGACCCTTCGATATTAAGTGAAGAAGAAAAAAGTCGGTATGAAGCACTAAGGGTGTGGAGAGCAGCTACAGCTCAAAAAGTAAATGTTGCAAACTTTATAATTGCTTCCAATGCGGTTTTAGGTGCAATTGCACAGTCCAACCCGACAACAAAAGAAGAACTTTATAATGTAAAGGGATTAGGTGAAATGAAAATAGAAAAATATGGAGAAGATATTTTGGAGGTATTGAATTCAATTTGAAAGTAATGTCTGCACCATGATGTGTGGAACGAGAGTTTTATGGGTTAAGTGTATATGGTTTACCGAAGTTTATTAGGCGTTAATCCCAATACAAAAAGATGTTGTTAGCGATACCTTAATCTAAAGAACACTATAAATCCAAAAAATTGGGGTGCAGGCAACTTCAATAAAAATAAGCATAAATAAGTTCAATAAGCATTCCCCCCTGAGGGGGATAGGGGAACAAAAAACAGCACCCAGAAATCTCTTCGGGTGCTGTTTCAATATGTTTTTTAGCGGGAATACTTACTCTGTAATTCCCGCCCGGTTCAAAATAAAGGCGAGCTCAAAGGCAGTTTCGCGAATGCCGTCGTAACGACCGGTGGCGCCACCGTGGCCACTGTCCATATTCATTTTTAACAGCACAAAGTTGTCGTCAGTTTTCAATGCACGCAGCTTGGCGGCATATTTTGTCGGTTCGTGGAAAAGTACCTGCGAGTCGTTGATGCCGCCTGTAATCAGGATGTTGGGGTAATCCTGCGCTTTGATATTGTCATAGGGCGAATAAGAGAGCATATATTTGAAATACTCCTCTTCATTCGGATTGCCCCACTCTTCATATTCACCCACGGTGAGAGGCAGGGTGTCATCGAGCATGGTGCTTACCACATCCACAAAGGGCACCTGCGCCACAATGGTTTGGTAAAGATCGGGGCGCATATTGGCCACAGCACCCATCAGCAGGCCGCCTGCGCTGCCACCCATCGCTGCAAGCAGGTGAGGTGAGGTGTATTTGTCGGCAATCAACTTCTCGGAGCAGGCGATAAAGTCGGTGAAAGTGTTTTTCTTTTTC
>CAYPPC010000102.1:0-10007 GCA_964412435.1 uncultured Paludibacter sp. | reverse complement strand
TGGCGTAATAACTGCTTGTACCCACCTCTTGTAAGGCAATAACGTCCGGATCGATACTTGTAATCAGACTTGCAATATTAGCCATCTGCAACTCTTCGTCATAAGGTCCGTTAGTTGTGCAGCTCAACCATTCAGCATTAAAAGTAGTGAATTTGAAAGCACCCGGAATAGGCGGAACAATTATCTCCTCGCCCGTAACCAGCACATTTTTAATTTCCCAGGTGGCACTCTCATCATCTGAACTCAGATACCTGAAAGCAATCCGGCTTTTATCAGATTTCAAAAACTCCGGAATTTCAAGTTCGCCCGAAGAGACATAAGTCCAGGCAGCTGTTGCATGATTTACCCCCTCAATTTCCGTCCAGTCGGTAGTCAAAGGGTTACCGGTATAGTTGGCTGTAGCAAAAACTTTATACCATCCTTCTGCCATACCGACATGCATCACAGGAGCATTACCCCTCGCGTGTTCGAATGAGAGTATTACATTATCCATGTCAGTTAAATCCATGGCCGGAGAAATAAACCAATCCTCATTTTCGTAACTGTATGAATTGGCGTATCCGCTCATCATCGCACCATATTGCGAGTTGAAATACCAGCTTTGTGAACCGATAACACTGTATGTGGTGAATTTGTAGTAACTATCTTCGGTGAGCAGTGATTCATCAAGAATTACCTTTGTTTGACCATGAATAGTAAGTACAAAAAAGAACAGCATAGCAGCTGATATTACTTGCCTGAAATAATTAGTTTTCATAAATTAGTGTTTTTACTTTGCAATTTAAGTCTGTTAGAAAATTGGGTTCTTTATTGTATTTCTACCTGGTTATTCCCCATCAAACAGGAAGCTAACAATAATATGTGCTACAAATGTAGATTAAATATACTTAAGGAACAAAAGCTTAGTACCACATTATCTAAACTATGAAGTCGCCTAGACTTTTAATTTTACGTGGTTTATTGAATCTACAACAAAAATATCGAAGATATTTTTCTCTATGTTCTCTAAACAAAACTTTGTAATTCCACAAAGTAATATTTTTTAAGAAAGCTATGTGATCTATGTGTCAATAAAAATAAGGCTAGATAAGTTCTATATAACAATAAAGGCTATCCGCAAGCGGACAGCCTCTATCAATTATTTAATGCAGTGTCTATATTTAGCAAACTACACAGCAGCAGTTTTTTCTTTCAACCAGGCCTGCTCACCGGCAGTTAGTTCACCGGCCAGTTTCTCATACACCTCTGCATGGTAATCATTCAACCACTCTCGCTCTTGTTCGGTCATCAAATCAACATCTACCAAACGGGTATCGATATAGCACCAGGTGAGGTTCTCAAACTGCAGGAACTGTCCAAACTCAGTCTCCTCGGCAGGCACTACCTGAATCAGGTTTTCAATGCGAATACCATACTCATCGGTACGATAAAGCCCCGGCTCGTTGGAGAGAATCATGCCCGGAGCAAGTGTAATCGGATTTTCATCCATACGAATGCTTTGCGGACCTTCGTGTACATTGAGGAAGTGACCAATCCCGTGACCTGTTCCGTGACCGTAGTTTATACCCAAATCCCACATCGCTTTACGCGCCAGGATATCCAGCTGTGAACCACGGGTATTTACCGGAAATTTAGCTAATGAAAGCTGAATATGCCCTTTTAACACCAGCGTATAATCACGTTTCATGCGTGCTGTGGGTTCACTCAGAGCAACAGTACGTGTAATATCGGTAGTTCCGTCGAGGTATTGGCCACCCGAGTCGAGCAGTAAAATTCCTTCCGGTTTAATTTCAGCATCGCTTTCCGGCGTTGCGCTGTAGTGTACAATAGCACCATGACCTGCATAACCGGCAATCGTTCCGAAGCTATCGCCTTTGAAACCCTCCTGTGCTGCACGCAAACTGTGCAGTTTTTCAGTAATCGAAATTTCTGTCAGTTTCTCTTTACCCAGTTTCTCTTCAAACCATTTGAAAAAACGAGTCATCGCAACGCCATCTTTCACCATCGCACGACGAACACCCTCCATCTCCACGCTATTTTTTAAGCTTTTCAGCTTGAATACAGGTGACATCGCAAAGCGTTTCGGGCAAGCTGCCGGAATTGCTTCAAACAGCGCCTGGTTAAACTTAGCGGCGTCAACCAATACCGCTTTATCTTCAGCTATTTTACCCAACTCTTCCGCTATCGCAAAATAGTCCTTCACCTCTACACCATTGTCGGTCAGGTACTTTTTCAATTCATCGTCATACTTTTCAGGAGCGATAAAAAGTGTCGCTTTATCAGCATCAACAGTAGCGTAAGCAATTACCACCGGGTTATAATCCACATCATTACCGCGAATATTAAAGAGCCAGGCGATATCATCCAGTGCAGAGAAAACAGCTACATCAGCATAGAGTTTTTTCATCTCAGTGCGGACATCGTTCAGTTTATCGGCCACAGATTGTCCGGTATGCTCCACATCAAATACAAAGAACTTATTATCCGGCAATGCTGTACGATCTACCCAAACCTGTTTAATCAAGTCAATAGAAACCAACTCTACACCGGCCAGTGCCAGTTCTGCTTTCAATGCAGCATAACCATTTACCGAAAACATTTCGGCATTAACGCCCACTTTATCACCTATTTTCAATTCCGAAGCTAACCACGGACCAATTTCCAATGTTCCCGGAACGCCCTGCTTCATCAGTTCAAAATCGGTTCCCTCCAATTGCTCTGCACCTTGCAAAAAGTAGCGGCTATCAGTCCAAATACCTGCTTTTTCGAGGGTTAGCGCAGCTGTTCCGGCTGAACCGTTAAAACCTGAGATCCACTCACGCTCTTTCCAGTGGTCTGCAATATATTCACTGGCGTGTGGGTCTGTCCCCGGAATAATGGTAGCTTTCACGCCTGCCTGTTTCATCGCTTCGCGCAATGCTTTTAGTCTGTCATTTACCTGTGTCATCTTTCTTTGATTTATTTTTTAAGTTAATTGTTTTCAATATTTGACTATCACACAAAGGTAAAAAATTATTTTGTAAAAGCCCGAAGATAAATGTTCTGAGTGATTCTAAATTTTGTGAAAGATGGTGATTCACATTTAAAACCCGAAAACCACAAGATACTATTTTGATAAATCAAAAACTATACTTATCTTTGGCGTTAGTAACGCTAAAGAGTATGATAGTTTCATTTGGAGATAAAGAAACAGAGAAAATCTGGAGAGGGATAGCTTCCAAAAAGCTACCTGCTGAAATACAAAACACTGCTCGCAGAAAACTTAGAATGATTAACAACTCTATTGATATAAACGATTTAAGGATTCCTCCAGCAAATCGCTTGGAAAAATTAAAAGGTAATTTGATTATGTACTATAGTATAAGAATAAACAATCAATGGCGTATTATATTCAAATGGGAAAATGGGAATGCATTTGAAACAAAAATTATTGACTATCATTAAATATAAACTATGAGCAAACTAAACAACATATCACCCGGTGAAATTCTTTTAGAAGAGTTTTTAATTCCTATGGAAATCTCACAATACAGATTGTCGAAGGATTTGAATATCCCACAAACAAGAGTTTCGGAGATTGTAAAAGGAAACAGACGAATAACAGCAGATACAGCAGTTAGATTAGCTGCCTATTTTGGTAATTCTGCTAAATTCTGGTTGGGGTTGCAAAATGATTACGATATTGAAAAAGAATTACGTGAAAAATCAGAAGAAGTATTACGCATAAACAAAAGAAGAATTAATAGAGAAAAGTTAACGACTTAAATTATAAACTTACAATTTTTCTTCACTTCCGAGCTTTTAATTCTTCCAAGAAACTCTTTGGTTCAAAGTTTTCTGCAACACCACTTTTCAGTCCATCCTCAATTGCATTTTGTAGGATAGACACCTTGTTTTCGTGCTTCATTGAAGTCTGTTCACGTTTAAGGTCCCCGAAATAATTTCTCAACCAACCTCAGGTTGAAACCTGAGGTTATAAATAGAAAACGCCTCCGGCGTTATGCTTGTAGTTGATTAAAAACAGTATATCACAGTACACATGACGCCAACGGCGTCAACTATAACATAACCCCACGATTTATCGTGGGGCTGATAAAGAGAAACTCAAGTACAACTCCAGAGGAGTTGACTTAGATAGAAAAACACCTATTATCTAACACAGTTACAAAGTAAAAACCCATAACAATAAAAATCATGAATAAATCAATCTACCTACTCACCGCCCTACTCTTTCTGTTTAATATAGCTTGTACCGGTCAGCAAAAACATGATAATAGTGACCAAGCTACACAAATAGAGGTGATTAAAAGCGAAGATGAAATTATCTTTGATGACTTTATTCATAGCATTAAAGATGTTCCAAAAGATGAATTTTTTCTACACACCGCGAATTACTTTTTGGGGAAACCTTACGTTGGTGGTACACTTGAAATAAACGAAACGGAGCAATTGGTAGTCAATTTAAGGGAGTTTGATTGCGTAACGTTTGTGGAGAGTTGCATGGCGCTAACAACAACAGTACTTTCAGAGCATATCAGCTTTGAGACTTTCAAAGAAAATCTGCAGAAAATCCGGTATAGAAACGGTATTATCGACGGCTACAATTCCAGATTACACTACACCACCGATTGGGTTTACAACAATTCTAAAACAAATATTATTTTTGATAAAACCAAAAATTTAGGCGGTAGCCCCCTTTCGGTAAATGTTCATTATATCTCCAAACATGTTGAGCTGGACCCAAATGTTTTAGCATCAATTAGTGCGTCAGAAAAAGAAATTAACAGTAGAGAAAACACTTATTATTATATTCCCAAAGAGGAGATTAGCTCAAAATCTCATCTGATTAACCCCGGAGATATTATCTGTTTTACGACATATATTGGTGGTTTAGATGTTCAGCATTTGGGGATTGCCTACAGAAAAGAAATTGACCATCTGTTGGGGATGATTCACGCTTCATCGCTTGAGAAGCAAGTTGTAGTGGAGAAACTGACCATTCAAGAGTACTGCAATAGCAATAAAAACATTAGTGGGATTATTGTTTTGGAGCGAAGATAATCATTTATAAACTCAAGAAATAACACCTCTAACTTCCCGTTTACTCCTTTTTTAATAGTATCACCTAAACAATATTTATAGTTTTTGGTGATTTGTTCTCATGTATTCTGCCCTAAATAATGTATTTTTGTCTACAGGCAACCTTAGAAACAAACAAAATCAAAGCAAATATTTAAATTAATTGAATGAGAATGAAGAAATCAAATCACTTTTCTAATCGTTTCCTGAAACTGCTTTTCATTTCAATGGCATTTTTTGGCTGGATAAGCCTGACAACACACGCCTTGGGACAAAATGTAGACAGTAATTCATCCGCAGCTGTCGAGCATTTCAAAGATGTGAAATACGGTGCTTTTTTGCACTGGAACATGTCCAGTTTAATTGGTGCACAGGTTTCCTGGGATCGTCATGCTTATGGCGCTGAAGCTTATGACCTGCTCTACAAACGTTTTGAAGCTAAAGACTTCGATGCGGATGAATGGGCAAAAACACTAAAAAGAGCCGGTTTTAATTACATTGTAGCCGTACCCAAACACCACGACGGATTCTGCATGTGGGACACCAAAACAACCGATTACAACATTATGAATGCACCTTTCGGGCGCGACTGGCTTGCTGAACTGGCACCCGCCATGCGACGTCACGGAATTGAAGTAGGACTTTACTGGAGCATTATGGATTGGTATCAACCGAGTTATAGTGCCGCAGAAGGTGCTGACCTGACCGAGTACAAAACAAAGTATATGTACCCACAGTTAGAAGAAGTTTTGACCAATTACGGCGATATTTTCTGCCTTTGGGTAGATGGTCATTGGGATAAATCCTGGACTCAAGAGCAAGGTCGCGAGTTTTATGAGTATTGCAAAAGCTTGCAACCCAATATGCTAATTAATAACCGATGTGGACCCATGCCGGCTGTTGCCGGACCGATTGGTTCCATTCCGGGTTCATTTTCAGATGAAAATGATAAAATCGGCGACTATTTAAGTCCGGAGCGAAAAATGGGTACTTTCTATATTGATTATCCCTGGGAAGCTTGCCTGCCTCTGGATAAAGCCAACAAATGGTCGTGGATGCCACCATTTGACAATCGCTCTAAAAGTGAACTGCTCAACTGGCTGATTGAAGCTGCCAGCGGTGGTGGTAACTTATTACTTGCTGTTACACCCGATGCCAATGGTGTGATTGATCCGCATCACAGCGAGCGTTTGCTGGAGGTGGGTGACTGGCTCTGGTTGCATGGTGATCACTTCTTTGGCACTCGTCCGGGACCTTACAAACCGGGGCCCTGGGGTATTTCTCTGCATAAAGAGGATAAAATCTACCTTTACATCACCGACTGGTCACAGGCAAAAGATGGTACCACTATAGAACTGCCAAATCTTCCGGCACGTGTTCTGTCGTCAAGGCTATTAAGCGGTAATATTGATACCGACAATCCCGAAAAAAGCTTGCAGGTAAACCAAAATGAAGGTGTTGAAGTTGTTGTTCATCCACGGGCACAGCACGAAATCACCATTATAGAGCTGCAAACAGATAAACAAGCTGCTTCTGTTCCGCTGATTTATACCGGCGAACGCGATTTAATTAAAGACCACTCCACTCCACCGGATGGTGATGAAAATGTATAAATAATAGCAACAAACAAATACAATCGGGAAGTTCAGAAGTTTTGCTTCGGGCTTCCTGATTTTGTTTATAGGACATAATCGATAAATAATCCATCCATTATTTTCTTAAAACAGACTACTTTTAGGAAAATCTTTGTATCTTTATACAGTGTTGTTTACCTATAGCCTACATTCAGGAGTTTCAACCTTTTGTTTTAAAAATATTAACCCTATAAAACCTATTGCCATGAAAAAAAGAAGAAGATACACAAATGATGAGATTACCCTCTGCGCCTATATTGCGAGATTTGGCAGAGAGGAGTTTAATGAAACTGACATACAGCCTATCAGTGACCGTACTCTTGAATCTGTACGAAGAAAAGTAGAGAACATAGCCTGTATGCTCGATAAAGATGGGTTCAAAACCAGTGAGAAAGTAAAAAAAACACCCGTTAGCCCCACGCGAACTAACCTGCGCAGCAAACGTGGTATTGTACAAATGCTTGCTGTAGCCAAACAAGAAGAGTTTTTAGAGGCTTGTAAAGAGATATTGAAAAGCAAGTAGTGAATAAGTAGCTTAGTTTATACTATTTTGCATTTATAATAAAATATCAAAGGAATAATTGCTATGCAGATAAGGCTGTGTATAATAATCTTTATACTTTCTTTTTCATAACTAAAATCGGATATTTTACTCTGGTTTTATAACATTTAGTGAATAATACATTTCTGTCAGCCATTATCAAAATAAATATCGCATTGAATCCAATCGCCTGCAATATTAGGATTATTCTGCACCCGGTCAATTTTTCTGATCGTATGCATTGATGATTTTAATTGTTTATTCGGTGACGTGATAAATGATATAATGATATTATCACCTGCCGGTGAAATTGTAAAATCAGAAATTGAAAAATCCCGACATACCACCCGAAAAACTGGAAAAAAGACCGTTTCAGGAAATAGCAAAACACACTACAAACCAAAATTTACCATTCGGGGGTTAGGGGGCTTTCTTTTTTTTCGTATCTTTGTAGGTTCACTTTTTCAAAAGGAGATTAGATTGAAAACCAATAACAAAGATATACACATGCCTGCCGGCGATGAACGCGTGGACGTTATCGGAGCGCGGGTTCACAATTTGAAAAACATTGATGTAGCTATTCCGCGGGATGCGCTGACCGTAGTTACCGGATTGAGCGGCAGCGGAAAATCATCACTTGCTTTCGACACCATTTTTGCCGAAGGCCAGCGACGCTATATCGAGACTTTTTCTGCTTATGCACGCAGTTTTTTAGGCAATCTGGAGCGTCCGGATGTGGATAAAATCACCGGACTGAGCCCTGTGATATCGATTGAGCAAAAAACGACCAATAAAAACCCGCGTTCAACCGTGGGAACTACCACCGAAATTTACGACTTTCTGCGACTGCTTTTTTCACGTGCAGGTACGGCCTACTCCTACCTGAGCAACGAGAAAATGGTAAAATACTCCGATGAGCAGATTGTTGATCTGATTCTGGAAGCATACGAAGGAAAACGCACTTAT
The DNA here is from genome assembly GCA_964412435.1 of uncultured Paludibacter sp. Taxonomy (GTDB): domain Bacteria; phylum Bacteroidota; class Bacteroidia; order Bacteroidales; family Paludibacteraceae; genus UPXZ01. The sequence goes on along the minus strand of CAYPPC010000102.1, from coordinate 1,787 downwards.
TTGCTGGCACCCCTTGTTCGCGGACGACGCGGACATTACCGCGAGCTTTTTGAGCAGGTACGCAAAAAAGGCTATCTGAATGTACGGGTGGATGGCGAACTGCGTGAAATTACGCACAATATGCGCTTGGATCGCTATAAAATCCACGATATTGAGCTGGTAATTGACAAGTTAAAAGTAAGTGGTGATGATCGTAAGCGCCTGCTTAGCTCCATGCAAAACGCTATGGAACAGGGTAATGGCGTAGTGATGTTGCTCGATGCTGATAGCGAAGAAGCGCGCTATTTCAGTCGAAAGCTGATGTGTCCTGTAACCGGAATTTCCTACGACGAGCCATCACCGCACCACTTCTCGTTCAACTCACCGCACGGCTACTGTCCGCAGTGCAAAGGGCTGGGCTTTGTCAACGAGATTGATATGGATAAAATTATCCCGGACAAAAAGCTGAGCATTCACGCCGGTGCCATTTCCCCCTTGGGAAAACATAAAAATAGCATGATTTTCTGGCAAATTGAAGCCATTCTTGAGAAACATGGTTGCACTCTGAAAACTCCGGTGAAAGATATTCAGGCTGAGGCACTGAACGACATTATGAACGGCACCGAAGAGCGGCTGAACATCAAAAATCAATCCCTCGGCAACTCCAACTACTTCCTGAGCTACGAGGGTATTATTAAGTATATCGAGATGCAGCAGGAGAGTTCGGCATCGGCAACCGAAAAGAAATGGGCACAGCAATATTCCAAGAAAATAAAATGTCCCGAGTGTAACGGACAGCGACTGCGCAAGGAGTCGCTCTATTTCCGAATTCACGACAAAAACATTGCAGAGCTCGCAGAAATGGACATTTCTGACCTGCACAACTGGCTGCAAAATGTTGAGCCACACTTGGATGCGAAGCAAAAAGTTATTGCTACCGAGATCTTGAAAGAGCTAAACAGCCGACTGCAATTTCTATTGGATGTTGGTCTGGATTATCTGGCAATGAACCGCCCATCAATGAGTCTTTCCGGAGGTGAAAGTCAGCGAATTCGTCTCGCTACACAAATTGGTTCGCAGTTAGTCAATGTGCTCTATATTTTAGATGAGCCGAGCATCGGGCTGCATCAGCGCGACAACCGACGGCTGATAGATTCGCTCAAAAAACTACGCGATACGGGTAACTCCGTCATTGTGGTGGAGCACGACAAAGATATGATGCTGGCAGCAGATTACATCGTTGATTTAGGTCCAAAAGCGGGCCGTTTTGGCGGCGAACTGGTCTTTGCCGGTACACCAAAAGATCTGTTAAAAGCCGAAACACTCACTGCTGACTATATCAAAGGCAACAAACAAATTGAAATACCGGAAAATATCCGGGAGGGTAACGGTAAATTTTTAGAGATTAAAGGAGCACAAGGTAACAACTTGAAGAAGGTGAATGTCAAATTCCCATTGGGGAAAATGATCTGCGTTACGGGTGTTTCAGGTAGCGGCAAATCGACTTTGATCAATGAAACACTGCAACCCATTCTGAGTCAGCATTTCTACCGTTCACTCAAAGATCCACTGCCTTACGACAAAATTATCGGTATCGAGCATATCGACAAAGTGGTGCAGGTGGATCAATCGCCGATTGGGCGTACACCTCGTTCTAATCCTGCAACCTACAGCGGTGTTTTCACCGATATCCGAAATCTTTTTGCATCTCTGCCGGAGGCAAAAATACGCGGCTACAAACCGGGGCGTTTTTCGTTTAATACTGCCGGCGGGCGTTGCGATACCTGCGGAGGAAATGGTTACAAAAC
>CAYPPC010000101.1:0-10044 GCA_964412435.1 uncultured Paludibacter sp. | reverse complement strand
ATAATAGAAAGAAATATTTCCCGCAGATCACGGAGATTTTCGCAGATTTTTGATTATTAAATTGTGCTGATTTGTGGCGTTATACAAATCATCATACGATAAAGGTTTATCCTGTTGATAGGATTAATGGCGACATATTGTCGCCATTAATGGTTTTTGAGACGCGATGAATCCAAATCCAGAAAACTGCATACTAAAAACTCTAAACTATTTTCCTTCCAATGTTACTGTGCGCCAGTGCAAACCGGGAGACGCGATGAATCGCGTCTTTACATGCAGAAATAATCAAATATGCACTACTAAAGCTACAGACGGCTAAACGCGTTCATCTTTGATTTCATCCACAATTTCGGGATTAAGCAGTGTAGAGGTGTCTCCAAAGTCTGTGAAGTCGCCTTCTGCTATTTTGCGCAGGATACGACGCATGATTTTGCCGGAACGGGTTTTGGGCAGTCCGTTAACAAACTGAATTTTATCTAATTTGGCAATGGGCCCTATCTGTTCGGTAATCAACTGGTTAATCTCCTTCTCTAAGTTAGCTTTTTCGCGCCAGCCACCGGACTCTTTTAACACCACAAAACCGTAAAGTGCGTTACCTTTAATGTCGTGCGGGAAACCTACAATGGCACTTTCTGCCACAAACTGGTGCTCGTTAATCACATCTTCAATCGGTGCGGTACCCAGGTTATGTCCGGAAACAATAATCACATCGTCCACCCGGCCGGTGATGCGGTAATACCCCACTTCATCGCGCAGGGCACCATCTCCGGAGAAGTATTTGCCCGGATATTTGGTAAAATAGGTGTCGATAAACCGCTGATGGTCGCCCCAGATGGTACGTGCCATTCCGGGCCAGGGAAAGTCGATACAGAGATTACCGATTTTCTGATTCACCTCAATTTCATTGCGCAGATCATCCATCAACACCAGCTGAATTCCCGGAAGGGGAAAAGAGGCATAAGTGGGTTTGGTCGGCGTAACAAAAGGGATGGGCGAAATGATGATTCCGCCGGTTTCGGTTTGCCACCAGGTGTCAACCAGCGGACTGCGCTTGCCACCCACATGATCGTTGTACCAGTGCCACGCCTCTTCGTTGATAGGCTCACCCACCGAACCGATCACTTTAATGGAGTCGAGCTCAAATTTTTGCACATAATCCACGCTCTCTTTGCCCAGTGAACGGATGGCCGTTGGGGCAGTATAAAACTGATTCACGTTGTGCTTTTCAATCACTTCCCAAAAACGGCTGTATGTGGGGTACGAAGGTATTCCTTCAAACATCACCGTAGTAGCACCATTGAGCAGCGGACCATATATAATATAGGAGTGTCCGGTGATCCAGCCAATATCAGCAGTACACCAATAGACATCGCCATTGCGGTAATTAAAGACATTTTTAAAGGTGTAAGCGGTGTAAACCATATATCCGGCGGTTGTGTGCACCATTCCTTTCGGTTTTCCGGTGGAACCGGAGGTATAAAGAATAAAGAGCGGATCTTCGGCATCCATCACTTCGGCCATGCTGGTAGTTTCGGCATCAGCCATCAGCGGCTCCAGCCATAAATCCCGACCCTCTTCCATATGAATCTCCTGCCCCGTGCGCTTAACCACCAGGACTTTCTCTACCGAGGGGGTCTGTTCGAGTGCTTCATCGGTAATTTTCTTCAGGTCAATGGTTTTATTTCCGCGGAAACCACCATCAGAAGTGATGACCATTTTGCAGCTGCTGTCGTTGATGCGGGAAGCGAGTGCATTGGATGAGAAACCACCAAAAACCACCGAGTGAATAGCTCCTACCCGCGCGCAGGCGAGGACACTGATGGCCAGTTCAGGAATCATGGGAAGATAGATACATACGCGATCGCCTTTTTCAATCCCCTGATCTCGCAATACGTTAGTAAGCCTGGAAACTTCTTTATACAAATCGCTGTAAGTGTAATGCCTTGCCGGTTCATCGGGATTATTCGGTTCAAAAATGATAGCGGTCTGATCGCCCTTATTGGCCAAATGGCGGTCAATACAGTTTTTAGTGATATTTAATTTGGCGTTTCTGTACCAGGTAAACTGCGCATCCTGCATATCATACTCCAGGACTTTATCCCATTTCTGAAACCAGGTAAAGTTCTCATCGGCAATTTTATTCCAGAATTTTTCCGGTTTTTTGACTGATTTTCTGTAAACTTTAAAATACTCCTCTAATGATTGAATGTGGTATGAGCTCATAACTTGTTTTTTTATGTTGTATTGTATTTAAGATAAAGAATAATCGGCAATAGCATTAGATAAAAAACAGCAACATCGAGATATTTGTTCACAATCAACTACAATTAACTCTTTTTTCGGGTCATTCTCTTTCGTTTTAACATATTAAGTTACAAAACACCTCTTAAAAGCACGATTTTTTAACCTACATATTTCGCAGATTAAACTTTACCAAAGTTTTTTGAACTTTGGCAAGGTATGAACGTATAAAAAGCGATACTTTTTATTGTAATTGGGTGTTTTTATTTTAGACAACAGAGGGTTATCTAAAGTATATGTTTCAGAGACAAAGTAGCTTTCAAACCTTTTTTCACGAATTGTCACTTTATCTAACAGATATTCTTTATATTTGTAGAAATCTTAATATCAAAAAACATGGATTTATATAAAGTAGAAACACTAATTGAGCGATATATTAAAATCATTCAAGAGCAAGGTGACCCCAATGAAGTTTATAAGTATATTGCGTTTAATACTTTTCAGGAAAATTGGGATATTGACGCTGTAAACTTTTACGAAATGTTTTATAAATCTTTCAGCAAAGTAAGTAACCTTATTTACCAAAACTCTTATGCCTATATTCTCAGTATTGTCAAGCATTTTCCGGAAGAAGCTCGTCTGATGTTTCGGGAATTCTATGATGAAAGCACAGATATTAAAACTCGAATCGTTAATTTCCAACAACAAGCCGAGGAACTTTTGCCTCAACTAAAGCAGAAACTAAACAGGCAGAATATCAATTCACAACAGGATGAGCGTACTCTTTCGGTATATCTCGCATTTCGCTATCCTGAAAAATATATATTGTACAAATTTGGTTATGTTTATCAAGATTTTTGCAATTACTTAGGTATTCCAACCGAAAAAACGGGAAAGCGATTACTTCATTTTCAGAAACTTGCTGATGAAATAATTGATAGTACATTACTTGAAAACCCAAACTTGCTTGAAGCTTATCGAAGCAATTATCCAAAACCCAAGTGGGATGATCGCTATTTGATGATTCAAAATATTATTTATGTTGGATTCAGAAAAGATTTACAACATAACAATCTAAGTGTCACGTTGAAGAACTTCAATAAAAAAAGTATTATTGAATACTTTGACTTTATTGATGAAATAATTGAAAAATTCAAACTAACATCACCAGATGATCGATTAGTTTTCAATTTAAGAGAAAAACATATTGCATTTACAGTCGGACAAAGATATGTGTTACAGTTGAGTAATAAAAAAAGTAGTTTGCTTACTTTTGGAGCAATTTCAACCAAGTCAATTACAAATAAATCAACATTATTTGACGGAAAACCGATAGCACATTTTGATTATTCCGATAACATTAACAAACTAACAATTAATAAAAATTTTATTTTTGATGCGATTCAAGCTGAGTTAGATCGTAGTTTAAAGTCAAGTTTTTCAAAATACAACAACCATGAATTGGAACAAATGGCTTTCGACAAAGAGTATAGAGAAAGTGTTTTAGAAAAGCTAATTGACTCAGAAACAAATTATTGGATATTTCAAGGCAATCCGAATTTATTCGATTTTGAACCTGCATTTTTAAACAATCTTATTGATAGCTGGAGCGTAACAGCTCACCAAAAAAGAATTAAGCCCGGTGACAAAGTTATTTTATGGATTACCGGCAACAAAGCAGGATGTTACGGTTTGGCGGAAGTAACAAGTAGACCTTCGCATAATATTGTATCTGAAGATGACCGCTATTGGAAATCTCAAAGCGTGAGTAGCACAAAAGCCAAACTAAAAGTAACACATAATCTCATTAAGAATCCGGTACTACTTAAAACGATAAAGGAAACTATTGGTCTTGAAAACATTAAAGTCGGAAATCAAGGAACCAACTTTATTGCAACAGAACAAGAGTTCAATATCATCTTAGATTTAATCAACAACAGAAAGAACTTTATGGATGCTAAAAACATAATCTTGTATGGCTCACCCGGAACAGGAAAAACATATCACTCGAAGCGATTAGCCGTTGAGCTGATAAATGGCAAAAACAACCAAAGTGATGAGGAGATTCTTGAAGAATACAATAAGTTTATAGAGTCGAAACAGATCATTTTTACAACTTTTCATCAAAGTTTAAGCTACGAGGACTTTATTGAGGGAATTAAGCCAGAAACGAATGATGGTGAATTAACATACGAAATTAAAAATGGAATTTTTAAAGATATTTGCCTAAATGCAAATCCTAAGAAAACCATAAGTTTTGAAGCTGCCTATGAGAGTCTAAAGAATGAACTTGCTGAAAAAGAAATCATTAAACTAAAGACACCTACAAATAATAGTGATTATGCGATTTCATTAAATAGCAATGGCAACTTTCACCTGCTAACCGGAAATGAATTTAGAAAACAAGGAGTACTGACAAAAGAGAAACTTATAAGCAATCTCGATGATAGCGATTCTTACCCTTACTGGCGTGGCTACTACATGGGTGTGATAAATTATCTTAGAGAAAAGCACAACTTCAATCCAAGCGTCAAGTCGGAAGAAAGAAACTATGTGATTATTATTGACGAAATAAACCGTGGTAACGTTCCATCAATTTTTGGTGAACTTATTACGCTCATTGAGGAAGATAAACGAAAAGGAAACAAGGAAGAAATTTTGGTTACACTACCCTATTCCAAAGAACAATTCTCAGTACCCTCTAACCTTTATATCGTCGGAACAATGAATACGGCAGACAGAAGTGTTGAAGCATTAGATTCTGCACTTAGACGAAGATTCTCATTTATTGAAATGCAGCCGGATCACCAAATCTTACGCAATATTAAACTCGTTCCTTATAAGGAAGTGAATTTAGAAGAACTTCTTTTTGTGATTAACAGTCGGATTGAAGTTCTTATTGATAAAGATCATCAAATTGGTCACTCTTACTTTATTGGAGTAAAAGATTTAGATGATTTAAAAGCTGTTTTTAAGAATAAGATTATTCCACTTTTGGAAGAATATTTCTTTGGTGATTATGGTAAAATTGGATTAGTTTTAGGAGGAAAATTTGTGAAAGTTCAAGATTCGGCAGTCAAGTTCCCCTCAAATTTTAATTACGAAGATAGTTTTTACGAAGATAAAAAGGTTTATCGCTTTAGCACACCAGACGAATGGGATGAAAGTTACTTTACATCTATTTACGAGGATGAATAATGGCAAAAAAGAGAAATTTCATACAAGTTTTTGAATATCAAACACTTCGATTTGATAATCAATCATCCTTTCAGGAGCATCACTTCAATGCAATGGTAAAATTTAATGAATTGAATGAAAATAAATATTTTACTATTGTGCATAAGGGAGTTCGGTTTTGCAACTACGTGGGTGTTATTCAAATTGGTGGGTTAACTATTGAGATTTTGCCTAAAGCAGATAACAACGAACAAACGGACAAGAATTTATGGCAAAGCGTGCTATTAAATATGTTGAGAGAATGTCATCACATTCAGATTGACACTTTATCCGAAAGTCAACTAAGAAAAAGAAACAATTCGATTCTCGATGTGTATTTCGAGCTCTATCTCAATGAAGTTGAGCGAATTACAAAGAAAGGATTAATTCGTCGCTATAGAATTGAGCAGAAAAACCAGAATGCATTGAAAGGGAAATTGCTCTTTTCAAGCAATATTCAGCATAATTTAATCCATAAGGAACGATTTTACTGCGAACATCAAGTTTACGACAAAAATCATTTACTGCATCAAATTTTACTAAGAGCATTATTAGTTCTAAAATCATTTATAAATGACTCATTAAGAGATAAGTTGAATCGATTGTTGTTTGAATTTAAAGATTTCGATTTGATAAATATCGATAAATCTCATTTAAATAAGATTACTTTCGATCGAAAAAACATTGATTATAAAAATGCTTTTGAAATCGCAAAAATTCTGATTCTTAATTATTCACCTAATCTTAATTACGGTTCTGACAATCTCTTAACATTACTTTTTGATATGAATGTATTGTGGGAAGAGTATATATTTAGAATTCTCAACAAGCATAAACCGGAAGGTATGCAGGTAAGTTTCCAGAACTCAGAAAAATTTTGGGAGAACAAGCGTATTCGCCCTGATATTGTAGTTCAACAAAATAAACAAATCTACATTATTGACACGAAATGGAAAATAGTGGATAGTAAAAGTCCTGCTGATGCTGACTTGAAACAAATGTTCACATACAATCTACACTGGAAAGCAGAAAAAAGCCTATTACTCTATCCTAAAGTAAAACAAAGTGACAGCGATTTTGGAAAGTTCCACTACCAAACTTCTGAAGGCAACAGTTGTAAAATAGGATTTATTGAACTAACGGATGGCAAAAACATAAAAAGCACGTATAGTCTTTGTCAAGATATCTTAGAAAAACTCGAAACTCAGAATTATTATTAGCATAATATAATTTAAAGTTTCTTCCAACAAAAAAGTCGCTGCCAAACATATCCGGCAGCGACTTTTTTATCAATTGAAATGCTGATAATTACAGCATGTTGATTTCTTTCAAAACATCGTTAGTTGCGCGAACGGCAGCTGCGCTCTTATCGAAGAGTGCTTGTTCGTCTGCATTCAGTTTGTAATCCAGAATCTCTTCAACACCGTTGCGGCCAATTACGGTTGGAACACCGATGCAGATATCGTTTTGGCCATATTCACCTTCAAGTGAAACACAGCTTGGGATTACTTTTTTTTGATCGTGCAGAATGCTTTCAACCACATAAGCAGCAGCAGCACCCGGAGCATACCAGGCTGAAGTGCCCAGCAGGCCTGTGAGTGTAGCACCACCTACCATGGTGTCGGCAACTACTTTATCCAGCTCCTCTTTGCTCAGCAAATCAGCTACCGGACGACCTTTATATTGTGCAAAGCGTGTCAGCGGAATCATAGTGGTATCACCGTGACCACCGATTACAAGACCTTCTACCTCGTTGGCGTTGGTGTTGAGAGCCTGGCTCAGGTAAGTTTTGAAGCGTGAGCTGTCAAGTGCTCCACCCATACCGATCACTCTGTTTTTAGGCAGACCTGAAGTTTTCAGTGTCAGATAAGTCATGGTATCCATCGGGTTGCTCACAATTACCAGGATTGCATCCGGTGAGTGTTTCAGAACGTTCTCAACCACACTTTTTACGATACCGGCATTCACACCGATCAGCTCCTCACGGGTCATTCCCGGTTTGCGGGGAATTCCGGAAGTGATCACTACCACATCAGAACCGGCTGTTTGTGCATAATCGCTGGTGCAACCTACAACTGTAGAGTCGAAGCCAAGTAGTTGAGCAGTTTGCATCATATCCAATGCTTTACCTTCAGATACACCTTCTTTCACGTCGAGCATAACCACCTGGTCTGCCACTTCGTTAAATGCGAGTACGTTTGCACATGTTGCGCCCACGTTACCGGCGCCTACAACAGTTACTTTAGACATAATTGTTTTGTTTTTAGTTAGTTTTATTAGATAATTTATTCTTTATATTCTCTTTTTTCGAACCACAAAGATACATATAAAACAGTGAACAGTAAAACGTCCGGCTTGTTTTTTCAACTTTTTAAACAATTTGAAAAATGCGTGTCAAAGCATTTAAAACAAACAAAACATCGGCGGTAAAACTATTGGAAAGACAATAAAAATCTCTATTTTTGTAATTTAAACAAATAGTACTTAAAAAGAAGCTATTAAATCGTATGATAGTATATAAATTTGGTGGAGCATCGGTCAAATCAGCCGAGGGCGTCCGCAATATTGCCCGCATAGTTTCCGGTGTTCCGGGAGAGCTTTTTATTGTGGTTTCTGCCATGGGAAAAACCACCAATGCCCTGGAAGAGGTGTTGGCACTATTTATGACTGAAAACCGGGATGAGGCTTTGAGCAGATTAGATGAAGTGATATCGTATCATCACGAGATTATCGGGGAGCTGTTTGAAGAGAAAGCAACTGTTTTGAGTGAGACAGATGCAGTTTTTGATCAATTGCGGCGGTTGATTCTTGAAGGTATTGGTGATGATTATGATCGCTGGTATGACCGTTTGGTCTCTTTCGGGGAGGTTGTTTCTACTAAAATCATCTCGCGGTTTTTAATTGAAAAAGGAATTAATAACAGCTGGATGGATATGCGCGAAGTACTGGTAACGGACAGCAATTTCAGGGAGGCCAACATCAATTATAAAGAGACCGAAAAGCGCATCAAAGCCGCAGTGGCTGAGAGTAACTGCCAGGTGTATGTGGGGCAAGGCTTTATCGGAACCAATATGAAAGGACAACCCACCACGCTGGGGCGCGAAGGTTCTGATTTTACGGCTGCTGTAGTGGCCTATGTACTGGATGCCGAGAGTGTATCGATCTGGAAAGATGTGCCGGGCATACTGAATGCCGACCCCAGAATTTTCCCCAACACACTGCTGATACCAGAGCTGAGTTATCTGGCAGCGGTGGAGCTGGCCTATAGTGGTGCGCAGGTGATTCACCCAAAGACTATCAAACCTCTGGAGAATAAGCAGATACCGCTTTATGTACGCCCCTTCAGTACTCCGGAAAAAGCGGGATCTATCATCACCGGCAGTGCACAACCGATTGAGGTTCCGGTGATTATTCTAAAAAGAGATCAGGTGCTAATCACCCTGCGTCCGCTCGACTTCTCCTTTGTACTGGAAGAGAGCCTGACCTGGATATTCACCATTGTGGAGAAGTACAGACTGAAGGTTTCGCTGATTCAAAGCTCAGCCGTCAGCATCTCGATTTGTGTTGACAACAGCCGCTATCTGCAGCGCGCCATTGATGAACTTTCGAATGACTTCCGGGTTTCATACAATACAGATATGGAGCTTCTGACTATTCGTGGCACGAATCCTGCTGTAGTTGAGGAGGCCACTCAGGGACGTGAAGTGCTTGTGAAGCAGCAGACGCGCCGGATAGCCAGAATTGTGATGAAGGGTGAGCCGGCAAAAGTCCGAACTCCCTGATAATTAAAAGCGTACAAAAACTAAATATGGATTTTTTCGAGAAATTTAAATACTGTCCTGCCTGCGGCTCTGCTGATTTTATTCCTAAAGATGAAAAATCAAAACAGTGCAAAAGCTGCGGCTTCAACTATTACTTTAACTCATCTGCCGCTTCGGTAGCCTTTATTCGCAATGAAGACGGTGACCTGTTGGTGTGCCGCAGGGCACATGAACCGGCCCAAGGAACACTCGATCTGCCGGGCGGATTTATTGATTTCAATGAAACGGGAGAAGAGGGAGTAAAAAGAGAGGTACTGGAGGAGACCGGATTGGAAATTAATGATTTCACTTATCTTTTCTCCATCCCGAATGAGTATGAATACTCCGGACTGAATGTACTTACGCTCGATCTTTTTTATGAAGCAAGAGTACCTAACGGAACAAAAGCAGAAGCTGCCGATGATGTTTCGGAGTGTTTTTTTATTCCTGTGCGGGAGTTGAATCCGGCTTTATTCGGGTTGAAATCGATTAAACAGGCAATAAAATTTTTTGTAAGCATGCATGAAAATGCACGAAAAGAGAATTTTATAACTTAAAGAAAACATAAGGCAGTAATTCAGCTGCGCTGATATTCAATGGTAACTCGTCTTTGCCGTAACTCGATTGCACAAGTGCTGACAATACAGGGATTACCATTGAATTACTTCTGAATAACAATTGAACTACTATTGATTTACTATCGAATCACAACTGAACATAATGATTAAAAAACTATTATTATCACTCACTTTAGCCGGACTGGTATGGACTGCAGCTGCACAGCACA
>CAYPPC010000100.1:5877-10055 GCA_964412435.1 uncultured Paludibacter sp. | reverse complement strand
TGGAGTTGAAAAACACCATCAGCAAGGTTTTATTTTCACCCAGATGCTTGTAGCCAAAACGATTTTTCTTTATTTCAAGGGCTTCCTGCACAGCTTTTTGCAAATTGCCCAGGTCTTTTACGTTCGTGTATGTTCTCATAATTATTTTTTTCAGTGTGATCAATTACTTTATCCGGGCCGGGTTGAAACTTTTTGCAATCCGGGTAGGTTTGAATTGACAAATTTACGAAAAAAGCAGTATAATTCAGCTTTAAAGTGATTAAAAAAAGAAAACTCCTTGCCGGGCAAAGAGTTTTATACCATTTATTAAACGAAATGATTGCTAACTTGTTCTGGAGATAGATTTCTGCATAAAGAGAGAGTTGGGGTAGATATGCTTTCGTCCGTCATCTGTCCGGATGATGGTATTAAAAGTTCGGATATCTTCCACAATACCTTCGATGGGAAGATCTTTATCTTCCACACGAATGCGATCTCCAATTTTAAATATAGAGGAGAAAAATATAAGCAGACCTGCGGTAATATTGCTAAGCAGTGACCACTGCGCAAAAAGAGCTACTCCGATAATTGCAAAAAGTGAAGAGAGCGCAATAAATAAATTCTCGGTATTTACACCCCAGACTCCCACTAAAACGATGATGGCTGTCACATTAATTAAGTTAGAGACAATCCGGTTGGTGTGTGGTATTCGATGCTCAATTCTTGGGTGTAATTTACCATATCTTTTTATCAGTTTGCGAATAATGTAGCGAACAATAAAGGTCAGCAGAATTACAATTCCGGTCGAAATCAATTGAAAAGTATACTCTTTCATCATATGAAATTTTAAATGTGCAATGCCGTTTGTTTGATACCTGCAAAATTACAAAAATATAACGGGTCAAAAGAAAATCAGGCTCTGTTTTGTTAGTAAAAATCAGAATTAGAGACTAAACTTAAAATATTGTGTTAAAAAAGACTACATTCTCTATATAATTGGGTAATTGTTTGGATTTTGAGTATTTTTGTAAACTTATGGCAGTCTCTCAAGGAGTTAATTTATTTTATCCGGATTGCCTGAAAAGGGATGAGTGTTAAATTTACTACTGTATTTATTTAGATTTTGCTTTTGACCACTGAAATGTGGTTAAAACAAGTGTGAAAATCTTTACCGGTTTTCTGATGCGACTTCCCTGTTTTTTTAGCTATTTCGAAACCAATTATTGGGTTTATAACTAATACTTTATAATACTTGAAAAAATGAAACGACAAAACATTTTCTTTCTGTTGCTTTTGTTTGTTTTGCAGTTTTCGCTGAGTGCATCTGCCGCAGTTGATAAACAGCAAAGAGAGATTCAAAAAGCAGAAAAGATCTTAAAAGCCATGCCCGACACGGCTTTAAGCAAATTTTTCCCTCCCAACATTTTGATGGATTTCACTTACAAAAAGCTGGCTAAAGAGGGTTGGACAACCAAAGAAATTTTTGCTATTACGGATGATTACGTTCGTAAAAACCGGAAGGATGTTCGCGGTACCTACGGCTACGGGACTTATGCAAAAGAGTGGCGCCCCTATTGGTATGGGCTGGTACCCAACGACACGATTCAGCGAAGAGTGGATGAGAGTATTTCTGAAGCAATGCAGATTAAAATCAGACGTGCTTTCCGCAATGATGCTGATGAATATATCCCCCGCACATTCTACACGGTTGATGATCGTTTGAACGGTGTTCGTCAGAAGGGTCTTTTCCGGCACAATGCTCTTTTCCCGGCCTCCGGGCGGATTCACTGGATCCAGACACACCCCACCGACAAAAATAAACTGATGATTATTCCTGACGGAGACGGTATTTGGCGCACAGATAATGGCGGTAAAAACTGGATTCCGGTAACAGACCGTATTCCTAACCGTTTTCACCGTTCGGAAGCAAGGGGTTATGCCATCCCGGTTGACCCGGATGACTGGAATCACTTCTTTGCATTTATGAATCATACCACTCAGGTTTATGAAACCTTTGATGGTGGTGAAACCTGGCAGGTCGTTCCCGGTGCCAGTCAGGTGTCATCAACTGGTTTCAAAAGAGGATATGCTTTTAAAGATGCTCAGGGAACACTGAAGATGATTGGTGTGGTAAGAAACACTTATACAGGAGTGGGCGGAACAATGCATATCAGTGAAGATAAGGGGGTTACCTGGAAAAGGATTGATATTCCTGCAGAAATTCAGGATGTTAACGATGCCGGTATCCGCAGAGTATGGTTGCAGGAGTTCGGATTTGATCCCGAAAACCGTGATATCATCTATTTTACCTCTGCCCGAGGTATCTATCGCTCAACCAACGGTCTTCGTTTTGAGAACAACAAATTCCACTTTGAACGGATGAACTTCAAGGTGTATAACCAAAATAAAACTACACTGTTATACGAAGGCAATACTTTCCCACTGCCTTACGATGATGGTCCGATGATGATTGAGATTGACCCCTTCGATGCCAACAAAATGTGGGTGGCTATGGGTAGAAGAGCAGGAGGAAATGAGTCTGCCCTTTTCTACTCAGAAGATAAAGGTGAAACCTGGGTAACTCTTCTCAACAATGATGCTAAAATTGGAAACGGTCCTGTATTTGGTAATGAAACTCCCGCCGGCTGGCTGGGTGGATTCGGTGTTAACTTTGTTGAACCACAATATATGTACGGTTGCTCCATGAGCTCTGCAAAAAGTAGCACAGGCGGTAAATCATTCAATGAGTTTGCCTGGGGAATTGTGATGAAAGGTCCGCACCCGGATGGCAGCCTTCATAATGTGAGCAGCGCCCGTCACAATGCAGATAACCACACTATCGCATCCACACCCTCGGGTCGCATTTTCCGTGCTTCCGACGCCGGAATTTTAATGATTGATAAAGATATTAATGGTCGCGAGTGGACCAATATCAGTGGTGATATGGGGCAGCAGCTCTTTTATGCTGTAAGAAATAATGAGTTTGGTGATCAGACCATTATTGGAAACACTCAGGACGTGGATGCTCAGACCTATCGCTATGGCCGCTGGGGCGGATGGCGTGGTTATGAAGGCTCAACAGTGGCCATCAACCCAATGAGTAATGAAACTTACTTCTCGCACTTTGCCGGTGACGGCGGTCAGCTCGAAGGAACCTCTTTCGGTGACTCCTGGCAGTCTGCTTTCTCAAAAGCGGATCCTGTTACAGGTAACTGGTACCTCTGGCGCGAATCACGTATGATTACAGGTGGCGGCACCAGTAATATCGGAATTGTACGGGATATTGGTCGTTCCGTACAAGCAATCATCGCCAATACAGCTGACAGAACAATGACTAACCGCGACTTTGCAGTGGCCCGTGACCTGTCTGTTGGTTCAAGCTTCTTTGTTTTGCGTAATGACGGTAACATTGTGCGTTTTGACAACGACAATCCTAATTACACTCAGATTCAGCGTCCTGGCCTTTCCGGCTACAACGGAACCTGTATTGCTGTGAATCCGGACAATATTTTTGAAATTTATGTGGGAGACACTAACAATGGTATTATAAAAACTACCAACGGTGGAAATACCTGGGCAAGCATCTCGAAAGGAAGCAACGGAATTCCTTCAGGTGTAAGCTTTAATAAAATATATTATCACGAAGGTAGCGGAGATATTTATGCAGTGTCTAACAGCAGTGGTATTTTCCTGCTCGAGAATGGCAGCAACAAATGGCGTCTCTGGATGAAAGGTTATAATCCGGCCGCATTTACCGGAGCAGAAATCAACTACACCACTCAAGAGATGATGATTTATGACTACGGTCGCGGTGTGTGGATTGCTGACCTGGAGAATCCTTCAGACCGTTTCTTCAAAAATGGTTTCAAATTGAAAGAGCTTTCCAACACTAATGGTGTTCGTACATTCGGTATTGACACGACCTGGGATCTGCCTCTTTACTATAATTATAAATGGACTGTAAACGGTGTTGAACGCACCGAAAGTCCTTATCGTTACTTCTCAGCCAGTGACCTGAAATCGGGTGACAAAGTGCAACTGACACTGTCTCTGCGCGAATCACCGGATGTGGTAACCACTTCTGAAAACTTTGCAGTAACCGGAGCAACCAATATGCAGCAACCCGAATTTAAAGCGGGTAATATGTTGAGTTCTTCCCGGGGTCGGGTTCATCTGGGACACCTGGATGTCTTTAATGA
>CAYPPC010000100.1:0-5867 GCA_964412435.1 uncultured Paludibacter sp. | reverse complement strand
CTTCTCAGTGGCTCTTTGGATCAAACCGAAATCTGTAGCTCAGGCTGCAATTATTGGTAACCGTAAATTAGAGACCCGCGAACAGCAGGGTTGGTTACTCCACCTGCAGAATGGTGCTCTTAAATTTACATACACTCCGATGCACGATTTCCTGCAGCCCTCGTATGAAGGAAGACAAACTTACGAGCGCACAGAAACAGCAAGTGGCGGTATCAAAGAAAATGAGTGGACTCACGTGGCAGTCACAGTAGAGAAGAGTGGTGCCATTCGTATGTATGTAAATGGTGTATTGCGCAGAACTGCTGCCAGGGCTTTCTCTACCGTAGGACTTAACAGTGTGCAGCCGCTTTCACTGATGGCTGACGGTTATGAATATAACGAACTGGATGGTTTTGCCGATGAGCTGAAGATCTGGAGAAAAGCTATTTCTCTGGAAGATATTCGTGAAACCATGTATGCCAAACAGAAGCCGGGCGATGCTGATCTGGTTTATTATAACGACTTCAATGCTGAAACGACAGAGGAGCAGAAAGAGAATTTCACCCAAAGTCCGTTGAGATCAAGAACCCGTGCTGTTGTAAGCTTCCCCAAAATGACAATGGCGGTAAGCGCATCCTATAACAGCTACGACACGATTACTGATGCTCAAAAAGAGTTTAAGCAAGGCTCGGTGCCGGTTGCATACCTGCAAACCAACAACACCCTCAATGCGCCTGTTTCTTTCAGCCGTTTTGATGATGTTTACCATGCCTCCGATATCCGGGGAATGAGTGAAAATCACTATGAATTTGCGCCCTATGTTTATAAGTTAGACTATTTCAATACAGTTCGTGCAACCGACTCTGTGAGTCTCAAACTCTATATGCCACAGCATAAAGATTTTGAAGGTGAGGATATATATATTGGTTCTGCTGATGCTGACAAAGCTGACTGGTCATCCTACAAGGAGCATATTAGCTATGAAGGTGATTATGTGGTTCTGAATATGAAAGCGAGTGAGATTAACGGTAAGCTGCTTGCATTTGTAAAAGTGAAACCGGCCATTGCTCTCCGCTCGCCTGTAGCTACAGAAGAGGGTGAAATTAATGTTTATAATGATGAGGCGGTAGATAGTTATCCGCTCGAAGCTACTTTGATTAAGTCGCTGCCGCAGCCTACTGCACCTTACGGACTCAGCAGTTCACACAGCTTTGTTGTGCCGGGTCAGCTGACATTTGCCAATAATGTTGGAACAGGTTCATTCACCGTTCTTCCCGACTCTATGGGAACCTTCAACAGCGATACCGATGTTGAAATCACCGGTGAAGATGGTCGCATGATTCCGTTTAAGTTCAAAGTGAGAAATAAAATTGCACCTAAATCGCAGGGCACTGCGCTTAAGTTCAATAAAGGCGGAGCTACCATTGGTGCAGCAGCACATTATGCAGCACTGAACAACTCCAACCAGCTGACAATGATGGGATGGATGCGTGTGGATGATAATGACTTCTTCTCACAAGACGGTGGTGTTAAACCGGTAATTTTCTTCCGTGGAGGAGGTTCTACCACCGGTATTCACTTTGATAAAGGAGAAATGAGATGCCACTGGAATGAAGAAGGATGGAGCTGGGGTCAGTCTACCAACCTGAATCTCACTACAGAGGATCGTGGTAAATGGGTGCATATTGCACTTGTTGTGAGACCAAACTCTATCTCTTATTTCCTGAACGGTAAAAAACATCAGGTGAACCGCACCATGAGCAAAACACGTATTTTAAGTGCGCTGATGCTTGGACGTAACCATCCGGGTGATACCTGGTTCAGTGGTGCATTTGACCAGGTGGCTCTTTGGTCACGCTCGCTGACTGATGCGGAGGTGATGAAATATATGTACAACCGCGTACTGCTGAATGACGCAGGTCTGGTTTCATATCTCAACATGGACCTGACAGATGAAAACGGAGATTTGGTGGACCTGGTATCCAATGCTACGGTAGAGGCCGGAGGCGGTGTTACGAGAAACGAACGCGCTTCTTTCCCGTTCCAGCTGAAGAACCAGACATCACACAGTGGAAGTGCCATTAGCAGCACCACTGATGCGGTAGCAGTGAAAATGCCTGCATCCGTAAAAGGTGTTTATTATTTATCAAATTTCGGATATCTGCCTTACAATTATACGGTAGCAGCCGTGTCGCCTATGTATAATGGCCACTTTGTGGTAAACTACGCTTCACAGCAAAACTTTGGTGCCAACGATCAGGTGGAACTGACACTGCGTCTGCCGCAAATTAAACAAGGACAGGTAATTAACCTGGCAACACGTCCGCTGGGCAGCGAAGCAAGATTTAAGAGACATCCGAACGCAACTGCCACTGAAGATGGTGTTGTAACAGTATCGGTAGCAGCTACAGAGCTGAATGAAGCTTTCGAAGCCATGTGGTTCACTCCGGCTGCCAACCTGCCGGTTGTTGAGGGTATTGCTGATGGAATGAAAGAAGATAACCGTGTGATTCTGAAAGACAATGCTGTTGGACTTCCGGTTACATTTACTGTAACTTCTGCCAATAAGGGTGGGGATATCGACCTGATTGTGGACAGTGAGTTTGCCAGCTTTGATAATCCGGTAATTAACTTCAGCGAATCAGATCAGGTGACCCGTCATTTGATCATTGATCGCAGTAAGATGAATCAAACTGATTTCAATGCTTTCAAGGTGAGCTTTGTGGGTGCCGGAGGTAAAACATTTGTACTGAATGTAGGACTCGAAGCTACTGTTGAGCTGAGTCTTGTGGATGTGACCGGTACCAGCCAGGTTACCTCAAAAAGCCCGACCACCTCATTTGATGTGCAGGTGAATGTGCTGCGTGGAGTGATCCTTGATCCAGTGGAGCTGAAAATTGAAACAGATCTCAATTATGCAGTTTCAACAGAAACAGACTATCTGACCGTGTCCGGAGGTGAAAAACGACTGACAGACCTGGAGTATGGCAATAATGAAGGTGGTCGTCTGATGAATGGCTGGAATACGACAGCGAACCCATTCCTGGCTAACTTTATGTTGAGCAAACAGGAAAATGTGGAGCTGGGTGATGTTTCTTCCCTGTTCTATCGCTATGATCATATCAGTCAAAACTTCCTGGCCTATGATATACGCTACATCGATTCAGAGGTGAACCTCAGACCACTGGAGCCGGTGATTATGCACGCTAAAAATAATATGGCAAGCCTGGCATTCAAAGCTCAGGGACGCAATACAGATTACAACCGACGCAACACCAAATTCTTCCAGTTATCTGAAGAGAAAGAGGTGGAAATAGAGTTGTGGCACAACGGTATTATGTTAGACCGCATCTCGGTACGTATTGATGATATTGGAAGCGAACTGTTTAAGTTTGGTCTTGATGCACCGAAACTGATGAATACCGACAGCCGCAATCCAATGCTTTATACAGTAGCAGCAGATGGATCCAAGTATTCTATTAAATCATTCTCGCAGATGACACGCGAAGTGCCGATTGGTCTGAAAGCTCCAACGGCAGGGGAGTACACTTTCAAGGTAACACGTAAGTTTAATACTCCTGACTGGAAAGCTACTCTGGTGGATGATGATATTCTGAAGGTAATTAATGATATCGGTGTAATACACACAGTGAACATTCCGGAAGGATTTGGTTCAAGTGAGACACGCTTCTCGCTCCGCCTTGAAATGCCTACTTCAACCGATGAGATTGAAGATAACAAGCCGCATATCTGGGCTTCCGGTAACACTTGTCACATCAATAATCTGAGCCCTGAAAGTTATATTGAAATTTATAATCTGAATGGCCAGCTGGTGATTAACGAAACTGCCCGATCAGCCGAGTGGAATACAAAACTGAAAGAGGGAATTTATGTTGTGAGAATCACGGATCTTGATGACAGAGTACTTAGTGGTAAAATTATAATCAAATAAAACGGAGACCGAAGGCGGGGCAGGGTGCCCTGCTTTTCGGAAACCGGATATATATTTTATCTGATTTATCGAATTATAAAAAAGAAATAAAATGAAGACAATTCAAAATAATATACGAAAAATTACACTGAGTATACTACTTATTCTGGGATTCAGTGTGGCGGGAGTGAGCCAGACAGTGGTGGAAACTCTCGAAATTGGAGCTCTTGAGTCTGTGAGTGTGGACGGAGGAACCACGATTAAAAACCTGATTGTTAATGCTGATAAAAATAGTAGCGGACAGCTCGTTGTAGAGGGTGGAGTGGTGCAGGTTGAAAAACTCACTTACCGCTTCAAATTTAATAAAGAGGAGTGGACTTTGATCGCATTTCCGTCAGATATTGCCAATATCATGGATGCATCATCTTCAAATCTGGTAGCCGCCGGCTATCGCCAGAATATCGGAATCAGTAAAGTGATTCAGCTAAAATCATTCAATCCGGATGCTGCTCTGAACGACCGGGATACCTGGAAAATTTCCACTGGATCCTCTATTTTGGGTGGTAAAGCTTATTTGGTAGCTGTTTCAGGAAGAGATATTGCAGAATTTGATGAAGTTGAGTTTTACTTCAACAACCTCAACTTTGATTTGAGTAACAATGTTTCAACAGCTGTAGTAGAAGTTGACCTGCATGGCAAAGCTCTGAATCAAGCCTATAATGTTACAATTTCTGCTTTGAATGCCAATTCGAATGTGCTGAATGTATCTGTGTTTAACGAAGGCAACGGACAACCGCATCCGGTAGATTTTGAAGAGGCCGTTGCCAATGCCAAGCTGATTTTTACAGAAGATGATTCGGCTTTTCGCATCGTTTTGCCTACCAATGAAATAGCAAAAGTGGTGGTTATGGATAAAAAAATGAAGAAAACTATCCAGGGATTTGAATATTCCTCACCGGCTGAGATTCCCGTATCGCTTTTCAAAAAAGGAAACTACAAGCTTCTGCTTGAGTATGGCGGTGTGATTGGAATCAAAGAACTTAAAATTAAATAAGAGTTTTTTAAAGTATAGTTAAAGTAAGAGCAGTTTCGGAATGGAGCTGCTCTTTTTTTTAAGTAATAACTCATGATAACTTGTTAAGTTACACCGGACTTGTGTTACCGCTTTTAGATGTAAACAGAAAAAACAATAATAATTTTATATTAGCACAAACCAATTGAGGCTTTTCAGCGTTGTAATCTGAGTGAGTTTAATATATAAATAAAAAAATATGGATTCAAGGTTAAGAAAACCGGAATGGTTGAAAATAAATCTTCCGAAAGGAAAAGAATATATTGGAGTAAAAGAGGTAGTTGCCAGGAAAAAGCTGCACACCATTTGTGAAAGCGGTCGCTGCCCGAATTTGGCTGAGTGCTGGGGAAGGGGTACAGCCACCTTTATGATACTGGGGGATATTTGCACCCGTGCCTGCAAGTTTTGCTCTGTAAAGACCGGTAAACCGCTCCCGGTGGACCTGCAGGAGCCGATGCGTCTGGCCGAATCGGTAAAAGCCATGAATCTGCGACACTGTGTAATCACTAGTGTGGATCGTGATGATCTGGAGGATGGAGGTGCCGCGTTCTGGGCTGAAACTATCCGCTCTGTTAAGGAGCTGAATCCCCAGGTTACCATTGAAACTCTAATTCCTGATTTTGACGGTCGCAAAGAGCTGATAGATATTGTGATTGAGGCTGCTCCCAACATCATTTCACACAATATGGAGACGGTGCGTCGCCTGACGCCCCAAATTCGTAGCCGGGCCAAATATGATGTGAGCCTGCAAACACTCGGAATCATCGCTTCAGGCAAAGGAGTGAAAGCTAAGTCGGGCATTATGGTGGGCATTGGCGAACGCGAGGAGGAGGTTTACGAAACCATGGATGATCTCCTTGCAGTCGGATGTAAAGTGCTCACCAT
>CAYPPC010000099.1:0-10116 GCA_964412435.1 uncultured Paludibacter sp. | reverse complement strand
CAAGTATCGGGATTCCATACAGGAACACTTGAAGCTACACCACGCTTTTCATATTTCGTTGTACCCTGAATCCAGGTACCGTCTTCACGTCCAACAAAGGTTGAAACAGGCAAATTGTCACCTTTCTGAGCATTTACCGGACGAACAATGTCACGGATAAACTCAGGTACATTTTCTACTTCAACTACTTCATCTTGCAGGTCGGCCCATTCTGCCGGAATTGCCACTTCTGTGTATTCGGCACCACCGCGGTCAACCGCTGCGTAGTTCATGTTTACAATCTTCTCTCCTTTATTTCCGTAAGATTTCACAATGGCTCTTTTCATCTCACTCACCGCTTGTTCGTAAGGGATTACGCCGGTGATTTTGAAGAATGCTGACTGCAGAATGGTGTTGGTACGGTTACCCAGACCAATTTCCATGGCAATATCAGTTGCATTGATAGTGAACAGACGAATGTTATTTTGAGCGAAATATCTCTTCACGTTGCTTGGCAGGTTGCGTTTCACCTCTTCCTCGTTCCAAACTGTGTTCAGCAGGAAAGTACCGTTCTTTTTCAAGCCTTCAGTTACATCATAAAGGCGCAGGTAAGCCTGCACGTGACAAGCCACAAAGTCAGGTCTGGTCACCAGATAGGTGGAACGAATCGGCGTGTCGCCAAAGCGCAGGTGTGAACAGGTAAATCCGCCGGACTTCTTGGAGTCATACTCAAAGTAAGCCTGAGAGTATTTATCGGTGTTGTCGGCGATAATTTTAATAGAGTTTTTGTTAGCTCCAACTGTCCCGTCAGCACCCAGTCCGTAGAATTTGGCTTCATACATGCTTTCGTCACCCAGTGAGATCTCTTCGCCAAGTGGCAGAGAGCGGAAAGTAACGTCGTCAACGATACCCACGGTAAATCCATTACGTGGAGTGGGGAGTGCGAGGTTCTGGAACACCGCAATCACTTGTGCCGGAGTAAAGTCTTTCGACGAGAGTCCATAACGGCCACCTACAACCAGCGGTTGATTTTTTGTGCCGTATAGTGCATCTTTCACGTCGAGATAAAGCGGTTCGCCACCTGCTCCCGGCTCTTTGGTGCGGTCGAGCACACAAATGCGGGTGGCAGTTTCGGGAACAGCTTTCAGGAAATGCTGGATAGAGAAGGGACGATAGAGGTGAACTGCTACCAATCCTACTTTTTCACCCTGCTTCATCAGGTGGTCAATTCCTTCCTTAATAGCCTGTGTGGCTGACCCCATAGCAATTACTACGCGATCAGCTTCCGGGTGTCCGTAGTAGTCGAACAGTCCGTATTTACGACCGGTAATCTTGCCCAGTTGCTCCATATACTCCTCTACAATTGAAGGGAGAACATCATAGAACGGGTTGGCTGCCTCACGGCTCTGGAAATAAATGTCCGGGTTTTGAGCTGTTCCGCGAACAACAGGATTCTCATTGTTGAGAGCCCGGTTACGGAAATCCTGAAGTGCATCCTGATCCAAAAGCGCTTGAACAGCTTCTGCATCAATCTCTTCAATTTTTTGAATCTCGTGTGAAGTACGGAAGCCATCGAAGAAGTGTACAAAAGGAATGCGTGATTTGATGGTTGCCAGGTGAGCAACAGCAGCGAGGTCCATAACTTCCTGAACCGAACCGGTAGCAAATAGTGCACAGCCGGTCTGACGCACAGCCATCACATCCTGGTGGTCACCAAAAATAGAGAGTGCCTGAGCAGCGAGTGCACGGGCAGAAACATGGAAAACGCCGGGTAATAATTCACCCGCCATTTTATACATATTGGGGATCATCAAAAGTAATCCCTGAGAGGCCGTAAAAGTGGTGGTGAGTGCACCGGCCTGAAGTGCTCCGTGCATTGCAGCAACAGCACCGGCTTCAGATTGCATCTCTTCTACCATCACAGTTTCATCAAACATGTTTTTCCGACCCGATGCCGCCCATTCGTCCACATACTCAGCCATGGTCGATGATGGGGTAATCGGATAGATTGCTGCCACTTCGCTAAACATATAAGCGATATGGGCCGCAGCCTGATTACCGTCGCAGGTAATAAATTTCTTTTCCTTTGCCATTTTAGTTGTTTTTTTAGTCCGGTCTCTTCTCCTCACGGAATAGATACCGGCTGTTTATTGTTAATTGTTAGTTTTATTCTTGTTATATATACAATATTAATATAGAAATCCGAAAATCCAGGCTGGTATCACCATCTCCTGGTCACTCATAAGTGCATCACTTACGTAATAAGTGCCGTTTCCTTGTCTCATTTTTGTTTTTTCTCCCAGATAGCAGAGTCCCACTTCATTGTTTACGACAAAATCCAAATGTTTGGAGCCGCAGTTCACCTCATGGCGCGAGTGCAATGTGTTAAACAGGTAGGTTTTCATCTCCACCTCTTTGTCAACCACATCTGAAAGCACATGCAGCACATTGGTATTGTGCGGATAAACCCATCTTGGCTTCTTTGGATATTTGTCATCCCGCTGATAAAGCATATTTAGTAAGCGGGCATCAGTCAGATACTTCAGGTAGTTCATCACCGTGGAGCGCGAGGTCTGAATCTCTTCACTCAGCTGCGAAATGTTTACCTGACAGGGTACACATTGAATAATCAGATAGAGTAGCTTTCTAATCCTCGACAGATACTTCAGATCTATCTGTTTAATCAATAGCACATCAACTTCTATCATCATATTGATAGTTTTCAGCAGGTTTTCTGAATAGTTGATAGTTTCGAGAAAAAACGGATAAAAGCCATGATGCAGATAATCTGCGAAATAGTCACCCGGATTTATCTCAGAGGATATTTCAGACGCAATATTAAGATGATTGGTCAATATTTCATCCAGAGAGTAGTGCCGGAACTCTTTCCCGGTTTGCAGGTTAAGGAATTCGCGGAATGAAAATCCACGCAGATTATATACCTTAACAATCTCTTTCAGATTCTCATTCTCTTCAATTAGACGCATCACAGATGATCCTGTAAAGATTATTTGCAGTCCGGGCAGGCTATCATAACAGATACGCAACTCTTCAGACCAGTTTTCATACTTGAAAATTTGGTCAAGAAGCAAAGTTTTACCTCCTTTTTCGTAAAAATTACGGGCAAACTCACTCAATGTGTGTGTGGTAAAGTAAAAATGATTGAAGTTTACATAAAGACAGCGCCGGTCTTCCGGGCTGTAATTGTCTTTTGCATACTGCAGTAAGAAAGTAGTTTTACCCACACCACGTGTTCCTTTAATACCGATAAGACGTTGCGTCCAATCTATATCATTGGTCAATAAACGTTTCACCGGAGACTTAACATGCCGGACTAAATAAGCGTGTGTTCTAAAAAAACTTTCCATAAAAGTGAGAATGTGAGACAAAATTAGATAAAAATTTCCGTTTTGCAAAGTAGAGTTTGCAAAATAATTGAACTTTTTCGAAAGAATTTTGTTGTATCACAGTTTTAACTCAATATAGCTGCTGTAATGGGGATTTGTGTGAAATTAATTTTGATTGTTTTGGAGTAATTAACATATTTCTCTGTAGATTTATTACTAAAAGGGAGGAAAAAATAAGATAGCGAATTCTGTTCACCTTAAATGTGTGAAAGAATTAGCTATTAAATTCAGGAATTATCTCTGAGAAAAAGTGGAATGTGTTTTCTGATTCGAAATATGAGTCAGAGTAACTTTTTGGGAATGGTTGCCATAAACTCTTTCAGGTAAAAAGGTTCAAAATAAGCGATGTCTTCAAAATCCTGCTCATTATATTTCTCTTCTGCGGCTGCAATCATATATTTTGCATGGAGTTCAATTCCTTCGGGAAACAGAGCGTTGGGGTGGGTAAGTACCTTTTTGCATTTATCAGCACCATTACCGATGAAGTAACATGGTCCTGCTGACAAACTCTTAGCAAAAGAGTCTTCAGTTACAATTTCTGCACTAACTTCTACTGACCGTTTAAGCGAAGAGTTGTAAGTTGATGTGTAAACCTCCATTCTTCGCGCATCAATCATCGGGTGTAATGTTGCATTTTGATCGCTGACATTCAGCTTTTTAATGGCTGCTGTGGCAAGAATTTCGAGTGTAGGAACAGCTATGAGAGGAATGTCGTAACCATAGCAAAGTCCTTTGGCTGTGGACACACCGATGCGAAGCCCTGTGTATGATCCGGGGCCGCTGCTGACTGCCACCGCATTTAACTTGATGCCTTTTTCACGGGCATGATTCAAAGCCTTATCTATAAACGGACTGAGCAGGCGGGCATGATTCATACCTTCGTTGTCAGATATCTCAAAAAGGCATTCACCCCGATGGCTCAGAGCCACGGAGCAAATCTCAGTTGTTGTATCAATGTGCAATATTGTCATTATTCGGTCTCCTCCGGTTGTTCCACCGGCACTTCTGTTTCTTCTGATTCTTCAGGTGTTTCAGCATCCTCCTCTTCTTCCAACTCTTCGGGGAGTTCGTTTTCGTCGTTTACACCCTGTTTTTTCTTTTTGTTTTTCTCAGCTTTATATTGCTCTCTTTCCAGCAATTTCTTCTCTCTTTTCTCTTCTGACCGGCGCTGCTTCTCTTCCCGCTTCAGGATTTTTTTCTCTTTGAGCTCCTGCTTCATCTTCAGATAGTTATCTCTGCCTGTCAACTGAATGAAGTAGCCGGCATTCAATGTTACAAGCAGTGGATTTGAACTGGCAAAATAATCTACCCGCTTGTCAGGGAAAATATTTCCAAGTCCGTAATATCCTCTCAGCTCCAGCTGATAAACACCGGCTCGTCCCAGGTGCAGATTATATCCCAGGCCTACAGCAATACCGTAATCGAAATTGTAGTGAACAGGTTCAAAATGCTGATCTTCATCGGGTGCAGAGAAGTCATCTGCAAGTACACTATCTTCCAGAAAATAGCTAAACTGAGGTCCCACATTAAAAATAAAGCGGCTTCTGTGTCCCCAATAGAGGTGTGTAAGCAAAGGTACATCTATATAATCCAGCCGGCGCTTGTAGAGCTGTCCGGTTTCACTCCACCCCCGCTGCCCATATTTGGCTTCAATCTGAAGGCCGACATGATTTTCAGTGATATATCTGAATGCAACACCACCATTGATAACGGGCAGGTAACCCTGCGTTATTCGAGGTCTGAAATTATATTGCGAATAGCCATAGCCGCCGGTTACACCTACATAATATTCTGCAGGGTCAAGCAGTACGGTTTGTGCAGCAGCAGGTAGAGCAAAAAGTGCCGAACAAAGCGATAAGAGAATGATATACAGCTTATTTCGCTTTTGCATGATCAACTATCAGATACATTTTGTGGTTAACCAGTCCGGAGTCGCTGTTACTGCGTTTGAAGTTAAAATCAGATTGCACCCCTTTATTATAGCTTACTTCACGACTTCCGGTGTCGAAGCTGAAACCTCTCTTCTGCATCGTTGAAAAGAAAAAGTTGCTCAAATCATAACCGATCAGGTCATAGCGTGGGTTATCACCCGAGTGGCGAACTCCATAATATTTTGAGTATTCGTTTTCGTAAAAATTACTGGCTTTTTTGTTGCCCATAAAAGGAGCTGTGTAGTACATTTTTGGCTTTTCACCGCTTTGGGCTCTCCAGGAATATTGACCGAAAGCAACTATATCATAGCTTTTATCCAGTGCATAAAGTGCGCTCAAATATGGTTTAGCCTCAGCAAAGTTCTCCGTGTCCAGAATGACAATATTATTTTTACCGGTGCTTAAAAACTGCTCTATCTGATCAAACTCAGATTTGCTTACAGTTCTGAATCTTAGATTTTGATTGCCCAGTTCTCTCTTCAAATGAGGGTAAAAACTATTGGTATCACCGGTTTCAACCAAAACTAACTGGCTGGCTGCAAACTGATTGCGGATCAACTGTACAAAGTATTCATTTTGCGTCTCAAAATCAGGGTTAAACTGGAAGAGGTATGGATTGTTATCAATATTTTCAACTTTCGAAGTGAAAGGAATAACAGTATTGATTTTATATGTTTTGGCAAATTGTGCCAATGCCGGTACTTGCACAGTGTAGGCCGGACCAATAATCAAATCCATTTTGCTCAGTTCGGGTTTACGGAGCACCTCACGAAGTTTAGCCTCCGATTTCTCAATATCATAGGCATAAACCTCAAAGTTCATGGATCCGTTTTTCACATTGTTGAGTGCTAGCAGTGATCCCATATAAAACTCAATAAATTTATAAGCTGTTGGATCATCATTGGAGTTAGTCATGAACGGAAGCAGATAAGCCACTTTATAGGTATCTTTACTCAAGATTACCTCAGGTTCTTTCACCTCCGGTTTATCCTCCCTCACCGCTCTCTTTTTAATTTTGAGTGTGGTACCTGTTTTTAATTTATCTGCTGACTCCGGGTTCAGCTCAACCAGCCGGTCAACAGTGACTCCATATTTTTTACCGATAGAGTAGAGGGTTTCAAATCTGCGTACTTTGTGAGTGTGGTACTCTTTCTCCATCTCGGCAATCACCTCATCCGGCAGCTCGTTATCTCTTCCTGAAAATTTGTCGGCTATCTTTTGGAAAAAATTACGTGATTCTTTCTCGCTCTCTTCAGCTTTTAATGGCTCTTCTTTGCTTAACTGCTCTTTTTGCAGATCGTTTTGAGATTTTGTTGAGTCAGGAATTTGCAGAATGGCACCTGTCTTCAGTACCTCTGCTGACTCCGGATTAACTGAAACCAGGTCATCCACTGTAACATTATACTGACGGCTGATTGAATAAAGAGTCTCCCCCTGCGCCACCTGATGCGTCTGACCGGAAGTTACCGACTTACCTGTCTCTTCTTTTCCTGTTTTTGTCTTTTCAGTCGAAGCTGGGGATATAGAGCTCCCTTTCTGAGGAATTCTAAGCACATCACCTGACTTCAACTGACCGTTCAACTGAGGGTTAGCAGCTTTTATCTCGCTGACTGAAACTTCATATTTACGACTGATTGAGTAAAGCGTTTCAAACATCCTTACCTGATGTTGGATAAAATCACCATTTTGAGGTTTATCTTCAGTCTTTTTAGGATCTGTAGTTTGCGCTGTTGCAGCCGGTCTGACACTTTCGGGAGCGCTGCTTTTTCTGACTATAATGGCAAGTACATCACCCGTTTGCAGAGCACGTTGTGCTATTTTTGGATTGGCTTTTACAATAGAAGATTGACTGACATTATACAATCTGCTGATACCAAAAACGGTTTGTCGCCTCTCCACCGTGTGCAAAACCACCTCATAGTCATTGCCATACTCATTCAAAAGAGCTTGATGTTCTTCTGACAAATTGTTAGGAACAGAGGTAACAGCAGCAACCGCAGTTACAGCATTATCGCTCTTTTTTTTAGGAATTAATATCTCCTGTCCGGCTTTCAATCCTTCGTGAATTTGCGGATTTAAATTGTTTATATCAGCCTGAGTTACATCAAACTTTCTGCTGATAGAGAAGAGGCCTTCGCCAGCCTCAACTTTATAAACATAGTATTCTTCCCCGTTTATTACTTTTACGGGATATGAGTTTTGCTGTCCGGCAAGTGAATTTACCGAGAGCATAAAAATTGCAAGCAGAGTTATCAGAAAGTTAAATCTCATAATTACAGCTGGATTTTAAACTGCGAAATTCAGTTTGTTTTTTACAAAAAATCTTTGCAAATGTACAAAATTTATGGCGTTTATGCCTCAAATATTACAATAAATATCTCTAAAGCTTGTTTAATATGAGAAGAAATATACGAAGTACTTTGTATATTATCTGTTTGAGCATACTTTATTATCTCTGATTTTCAGCAGAAATCTTATGAAACGATCCGTTTTTTTGTTCATGTTGTTATTGACCGGCTTGTGGGTGTCGGCCCAGGTTCGCGTTGTAGGCAAGCACCGTATTCTTACCGATGCCGAGGGTGTAGACTACCTGATTCTGTTTGATAAAATTGATAACTCAAGCCTGGTTAACTCCAGTGAAATTCACTATATTTCAGGAACTTCAGGTGCCTATGTTCAATGGTTTCTTTATGATGGATCGCAAAAACAACTGCTCTATAATGTCAACTCTGTTTCAGGTCGAGAAAGCTATATCGAGCCGCAGCACAGTACCACTTACATAATTAATGAAGAGGGTAAAGAATTCTCTATTCATGTGCAGAGTTTAGCTGACGCGGGCACAGGAAGTGTTGTTCATTATACTGCCTCTGACGGCAGAGTTTTGACTTACGATACAGAACAGAAAACCCGGATAAATTTAACTGAAAATCTGGTAGAAGAAAAGATCAACCAGGTAATGGCAGATGATGATGAACCTGAAAAAATAGCTTGTAAAATTACCACTATCACTGCCGAACGTACTGAAACTCATGAAAATCAGCGTCCGGGAGAGAGCAGCATAGATGGCTCAGCGCCGCTTGATATTCAATTCTTTAGTAATCCCGAAGGTGATGTGCGTAATTATCTCTGGCAGATTTACAGAGACGGAGAACTGATTATAACACGAACCGAACAAGATCATCGCTATGTGTTTGAACATTCCGGCAAATACAGAGTACTTTTGATGGTAAGCAATGCAGAACAAGAGGCGAATGACTCTATTAATATTGATGTCTCTGAATCGCAGCTGATGGTGCCGAGTGTATTTACTCCCAATGGCGACGGTTATAATGATGAGTTTAGGGTGGCCTATACCTCCATTGCAAAATTCCATGCAAGCATTGTGAACCGCTGGGGCCGGGTAATCTTCAGCTGGACCGACCCGCAAAGAGGATGGGATGGTACCATTGGCGGAAAACCTGCCCCGGAAGGCACCTATTTCTACATCATCACAGCTACCGGCTCTGATGGGAAACCATATAAGCTGAAAGGCCATTTGAACTTGCTGCGTTAACTATAAGATAAAATTTGTCCTGCGACGAAGTTTTCGGCCGGACAAAGAGATAGAAAAATAAGAAGCTTTTGTTACCTTTCAGGTGATAAAAGCTTTTTTCATTTAAATGGTTACTTTTATCCTTCGAATAGAGAAAAATATGTTTAATTTTCTTAGCTTTGCAATGGAAATATACTTTCTCAATTTTTATCACACAGCTTTTCTGAAATTCATTCAGAAAAAACACTTAATACCACAAAACTAAGATGACAATACGCCAACTATCTGTTTTTATTGAAAACAAGCCGGGGTATCTCAACGAAGTACTTGAGATATTAGCCGCTAATAATATCAATATTGCAGCTTTGACGATTGCTGATACCGACGAATATGGTATCGCCCGCATTCTTGTGAATGAACCCGAGCTGGCCGCTGAAAAATTGCGTGAGTCGAAGCACAGCGTTCGGGTTCACGATGTCCTTTCCCTGGAAATGAGCCCTGAACCTGGCTCGCTCTATCGGATTTTAGCACATTTTGCACAAGCAGACATAGACATAGCCTATGTTTATGCTTTTAGTTACGGAGATAAATCATTCGTAGTGCTACGCACCGATAACCGGGAGAAGGCGATAGAAGTAATAGAAAATAACAAGCTGAAAACAGTGAATGAAGCGGATTTGGCTTAATTAAATCAGAACGATATAGATAAAACCAAATATGATCTGGAATAAGGAAATTGAGTGCATGCCGCGTGATGCGATGCGTGAATTACAAAGTGAGCGACTGCGAAATCTGGTAGCATATGTATATAATAATGTAGATTTTTATCGGAATAAAATGGACGATATGGGTTTGAAACCTGAGGAAATTCAAACCATTGATGATATTGTAAAACTACCATTTACCCACAAGCAGGATCTGCGCGATAACTATCCTTTTAATCTTTTTGCGGTGCCTATGGATAAAATTGTCCGGGTGCACGCTTCGAGTGGAACTACCGGAAAACCAACCACCGTAGGATATACCAAAAATGATATTGAAGTCTGGCGCGAGGTGGTTGCCCGCTGCTTTACCATGTGCGGCATCGACACGAAGGATGTGATGCAAGTGGCCTATGGTTACGGACTTTTTACCGGCGGTCTGGGTGCACATTACGGTGCTGAGGAGGTAGGTGCTTCTGTGATTCCGATTTCAGGAGGAAATACCAAACGGCAACTGCAGATTATGTCTGATTTTGGAGCTACAACGCTGGCTTGTACGCCCTCTT
>CAYPPC010000098.1:0-10135 GCA_964412435.1 uncultured Paludibacter sp. | reverse complement strand
TAATATTGAACTGCTTTAATCTGCCAAAAAACTGAGTTTATGTCGAAAAACATTTGTGTAATTGGCGGAGGACGCTGGGGTAAAAATCATATCCGGACCCTGTATCAACTGGGCAATCTGGGAGGAATAGTGGATTCGGGAGGTGAAAGACTGAAAGAGCTGCTGGAGGAATTTCCTGTGGTTGGATTCACCGACCTCGATGAGGCACTGGCTCACGGATTTGACGGATATACCATTGCAGCACCAGCTCCTTATCACTACGAAATTGCCAAAAAACTGATTGAAAATGGTCAACATGTGCTGGTAGAGAAACCGATGACTCTCTCCACGGAGACTTCTGCCGAACTGGTGAAACTGGCTGATGAGAAAGGGGTTAACCTGATGGTAGGCCATGTTTTGCTGTTTCACCCCGCCATCCGTAAAATCAAAGAACTGATTGACGGAGGTAAAATCGGGAAACTCTACTATCTCTATTCTACCCGTCTCAACCTGGGAACGGTGCGTACCGAGGAGAATGTTTTCTGGTCTTTTGCTCCGCATGATGTTTCGGTACTCGACTACTTTGTGGGGCAACCTGCTTTGGAAATTGAAGCTAAAGGGACTAAGTTTTTGCAGCAGAATGTGTATGACTACACCATGACACAGCTGACCTATCCGGGCAATGTGCACGGGCATATCTTTGTATCCTGGTTGCACCCGTTTAAGGAGCAGCGACTGGTTATTATCGGCAGCAAAGGGATGATATCCTTTGATGACTCAGCTGATAAAGAGATCAAATTCTACGACAAACATATCGATTTTGAGCAGGGAATTCCTATTAAAGTGGAAAACCCAACTGAGATTATCGATTACGAGAAGAAGCAGCCGCTCACCGAAGAGCTGAGCTATTTCGTTGAAAACCTGGACCGGAAGATTGAGGTTGCGGATGGTAAATCGGGCTATGAAGTGGTGAAAGTGCTTGAGAGCGCACAAATTCTTATTGATCAAAGTAATAAGTAATATCCGGGTTTGACCGGGTTAGTAAAGTTATGGAAAAAGATTATTTTGTACACGAAAGCAGTTACGTGGATGAGCCGGTAACGATCGGTAAAGGGACGAAGATCTGGCACTTTACCCATGTGCAGAGTGGCACGGTGATTGGTGAAAACTGCTCGCTTGGCCAGAATGTGAATGTTGGTAATAATGTTAAAATCGGGAAGGGCGTACGAATTCAGAATAATGTTTCCATTTACGAGGGTGTTGAGCTGGAAGATTATGTTTTCTGTGGTCCCTCCTGCGTATTTACCAACGTAACAACACCGCGCTCTCACTATCCTGTAGGCGGTATTTATGCTAAAACTTTAGTGAAGTGGGGTGCCTCAATTGGAGCCAATGCAACTATTGTTTGTGGCCATAATGTGGGTCGCAGTGCCATGATTGCAGCGGGTGCGGTGGTAACAAAAGATGTGAAAGACTATGCGCTGATGGCAGGGGTGCCTGCCCGTCAGATAGGCTGGGTGTGTGAGTGCGGTACGCGTTTGCCGGACTCCCTGCAATGTACGGCTTGTGATAAAAAATACCGCGAAACTGAGAGCGGTCTGGTTGAAATTTAATAATGGAGTGATATGCAATTTAGAGATTTAAAAAAACAATATGAGGTGCTGAAACCTCAAATGGATCAGGCAATTTTAGACACAGTAGCTTCGGGTGCCTACATCATGGGCCCGGCTGTGAAAGAACTTGAAAAAGAACTGGCCGAATATGTAGGTGCAAAACATTGTATCAGCTGCGCCAACGGCACTGATGCACTTACGCTGGCTCTCAAAGTTTGGGGCGTTAAGCAGGGTGATGCTGTTTTTGTTCCTGATTTCACCTTTTTCGCCTCGGCGGAAGTGGTGTCGCTGGAAGGGGCAACACCGGTATTTGTGGATGTGGATGCTGATACCTTCAACATCGATGTCAACAGCCTGGAAGCTGCGATAGAGCGCACACTGAGTGAGGGCAAACTGACACCCAAAGTGATTATCACAGTGGATCTTTTTGGCCTTCCGGCCGATTATGAAGCGGTTCGCAAAGTGGCGGATAAATATAACTTATACATCCTGGAAGATGGTGCTCAGGGTTTTGGCGGTGCCACCAACGGAAAGCGTGCCTGCAGCTTTGGTGATATTTCAACCACTTCGTTCTTCCCGGCTAAGCCGCTCGGTTGCTACGGTGACGGCGGTGCTGTGTTTACCGATAACGACGAGTGGGCTGCTCATCTCGACTCTTTGCGTGTGCACGGGAAGGGTTCGTTCAAATATGATAATGTTCGCATTGGTGTGAACTCTAGACTGGATACGGTGCAGGCGGCCATTTTACGGGTAAAACTGGATGCATTTATTAAATACGAAGTAGAAGATATTAATAAAGCGGCTGCACTTTATACCGAAAATCTGAAGGATGTAGTGAAGGTGCCATTGATTCCGGAGAATTATTACTCCAGCTGGGCGCAATACACCATTACGCTTGAAAGCCGCGAGCAGCGCGACGGATTGCAGAATTTCCTGAAAGAGCAGGGAGTGCCGTCGATGGTTTATTATCCCAAACCGATGCATCAGCAGACTGCCTATGCAGATCTTGAATTTGCAGAGGGAAGCTGTCCGGTGACTGAAAAGCTCTGCGGTACTGTCCTTTCACTGCCAATTCACCCCTATATCACTGAAGAGGATGTGAACAGAGTAAGTGAGTTAGTGCGGGAGTTTCTCCGGGCTTAAGCTTAATAGAACAGATGAATTACAATGAAAAAATGAGAAGTTGAAAGGTCAGCTTCTCATTTTTTGTTATACTCACTGTTTTCACAGTCTCTAAATCTGTCAGACGAACATATATCTGTGCTTGCCGTTTTTGGGTACTTTCCCGTTGATGTCAACACCGGAGAGAGAACCGTCAGCATGGCTGCGTCAAAAATTAACTATTTTTGATGTAGTTTACTATCCATTCTCCCACTTCGGTGGTCGAATAAGCTTTGCCGCCATCAGCAATATCCTCGGTAACAACTCCGGCCTCCATGCTGGCAGCTACCGCTTCGCGAATCAGTTTACCCTCTTCCTTCATATCCCAGGTGTGTTCAAACATCATCGCTGCTGACAGAATGGTAGCCAGCGGATTGGCTATGTTTTTACCAGCTGCCTGGGGATAAGATCCGTGAATAGGTTCAAAAACTGAAGTGTGCAGTCCGATAGAAGCTGAGGGCAGCATACCGAGCGAACCGGTAATCACCGAAGCTTCATCGGTGAGAATATCACCGAAAAGATTCTCGGTTACCATCACATCGAAACTTTTGGGCCACTGAATAATGCGCATGGCTGCATTGTCCACAAACATAAACTCAGTCTCCACATCGGGATATTGTGGAGCCATCTCCTGACCAATCTGGCGCCAGAGGCGCGATGTGGCAATCACATTGGCTTTGTCCACGATGGTCAGTTTTTTGCGCCTTTGACGGGCAAATTTATAGGCCAGATGGAGAATGCGCTCCACCTCTTCGCGGGTGTAAACGCAGGTGTCATAAGCGGTGTTACCATCTTCGCTTCTTCCCTGAGGCTTGCCGAAATAGAGGCCGCCGGTCAGCTCCCGGATGCATACAAAATCGGCTCCATCCACTAAGTCAGCACGCAGTGGTGATTTGTGTATTAGCTGCGGGAAAGTCTCTACGGGACGAATATTGGCATAAAGCCCTAAAGTTTTACGCATACGCAGCAATCCCTGCTCGGGACGCACCTTCGCATTGGGGTCGTTGTCATATTTCGGGTCGCCAATGGCACCGAAAAGCACCGCATCGGCCTGCATGCAGAGCTCATGGGTTTCGGCAGGGTAGGGGTCGCCCACTTCGTCAATAGCACAGGCGCCAACGAGCGCTTCCTTGTATTCTAAGTTGTAATTTTTTTTCTCACAAATAGCCCGGGTAACCTCCAGCGCCTGTTTTGTAATCTCCGGACCAATTCCGTCGCCCGGAAGAACGGCAATTTTTAATGTTTTCATATGAAAATATTTTGTTTTATTTTACACTAAACCTGTCTGGACTTATTTTTACTGACACTTAGTGCACATAATTTTCTAATCTTTGAATTTGATACCCGACTAAGGCAATCCCTGAATTTTTACGTTAGGGATGTTGCCTGTCTCAATCATATTCAGCATTTTTTCTGTGGCTTTAATGGCTGCCACTGTCTGGTCACCATCTAAACCGCGTGTTTTGAAAGTTTTTCCGTCAAAACGCCAGGTGATAATGGTTTGCACAAAGGCATTTGTTTTTCCGCCAGGCGGAATATCCACCTCGTAGTCGAGCAGTTCAGGGGTAGCTTTATTTAGCTTTTTGTACATCTTGTACATGGCTTTTGAAAAAGCATTGTACTGCCCGGCACCCGAAGCCGATTGCTCATATACCTCACCGTTAATCTCAGCTTTCACATTGGCTGTGGGGCGCAAGCCGCCGGTCAGCGAGAGCGAAAAGTTGAGAATCTTCACCGGTTTATCTTCATGACCATCCTGGCTGATGTCAGAAATGATGTAGGGCAGATCTTCGAGCGTCACCACTTCTTTTCTGTCGCCCAGCTCAATCACTCTCTGAGTAACCTGCTTCACCAGCTCATCATCCAGTTCGAGTCCGAGTTGCTGCAGATTTTTGAGAATGTTGGCTTTGCCGGAGGTTTTACCCAGTGCGTACTGACGTGTTCTGCCAAAACGCTCAGGCATCAGGTCGTTGAAGTAGAGGTTTTTCTTATTGTCACCATCGGCATGCACTCCGGCAACTTGCGTAAACACATTGTCGCCAATCACCGGTTTGTTGTTGGGAATCCGAATTCCCGAATAGCTCTCTACCACCTTGCTGATTTGGAAAAGGTTATTCTCCTGCACGTTGGTAGCCAGCTTCAGGTGGTCCGAAATAAGTGCCAGAACCGATGACAGGGGCGCATTGCCGGCACGTTCTCCCAATCCGTTGACCGTAACATGCACTCCCTTGATCCCCGCTTTGATGGCTTCGTACACGTTGGGAACAGCCAGGTCATAGTCGTTGTGTGCATGAAAATCAAAATGAAGATCGGGGTAGCGCGCAATCATTTTGCTGCAAAACTTCCGTGTTTCATCCGGATTAAGAATGCCCAGAGTGTCCGGCAGCATAAAGCGGCGGATTTTCTGATGTTGCAGCTCATCCACCAGCTTGAAGACATAATCTTCTGAGTTGCGCATACCGTTGGACCAGTCCTCCAGGTAAATATTGACCAGAATACCCATCCGCTCAGCGTGATAAATCACATTTTTGATGTCGGCTATATGCTCATCGGGTGTTTTGTTAAGCTGGTGTTTGCAGTGATTGAGCGAACCTTTGCAAAGCAGATTCACTACGCGGCAACCCGTTTCATAAATCCACTCCAGCGAGGCGGTGCCATCCACAAATCCGAGTATCTCTATCCGGTCGATAAAGCCGTTGGGGCTTGCCCACTGAGCAATTCTTTGGATAGACCGGAACTCACCGTCCGAAACACGGGCCGAAGCAACCTCAATCCGATCAACACCCAGATCTTCGAGCAGCAGTCGCGCCACACTTAACTTTTCCTGCGATGAGAATGAAACATTCGAAGTTTGTTCTCCGTCGCGCAGGGTAGTATCCATTATTTCAATAAAGCGTTTACCGGGTTTTAGCCCCGCTTCTTCACTTGGCTTGGTCATGTTGTTTAAATTTTGATGTCAGTTGGCTGACATACAGTTTTTTAATACACTGAGCTTTTTTCCCACTCCTCTATCAGCTCCTTTTTGCTCAGCAGATAATCTATATCGTCCAGCCCTTTTAGCAGGCACTCTTTTTTGTAAGCATTGATCTCGAAGCTCTCCGAGCTTCCGTCGGCGTTGTTGGTGATCTTCTGCTCTTCCAGGTTTACAGTAACAGTCGTGTTCGGTTGCGTTTCGGCATCCTGAAACAGTTTGGCAAGAAACTCCGGCGACACCACCACCGGTAGTACGCCGTTGTTCAGTGCGTTATTTCTGAAAATATCAGCAAAAAAGCTGGAGACTACCACTCTGAATCCATAGCCGGCAACTGCCCAGGCAGCATGTTCGCGGCTGCTGCCCGAACCAAAATTTTTACCCGCCACCAGCACTTCGCCGGAATAAGTCGGATTATTAAGCACAAAATCCGCTTTGGGTGTGCCGTCTTTATTATAACGCCAGTCGGCGAAAAGGTTATCACCAAAACCGTTTTTGTCGGTCGCTTTCAGAAAACGTGCCGGGATAATCTGGTCTGTATCCACATTCTCTATCGGAAGCGGAACATATGTTGAAGTTATTGTTTTAAATTTTTCCATCTGTTTTAAATTAGCAAATTTGTTAATTAGTCAATTAGCCAATTGCTCACTGATTAATCTTTTATGGTA
Organism: uncultured Paludibacter sp.; assembly: GCA_964412435.1. Classification (GTDB taxonomy): domain Bacteria; phylum Bacteroidota; class Bacteroidia; order Bacteroidales; family Paludibacteraceae; genus UPXZ01. The sequence goes on along the minus strand of CAYPPC010000098.1, from coordinate 3,743 downwards.
TTTATTTATTATTCTTTTTAGTTGTAGCGATAATGCTGTTGATAATACGTTTTATCTCGCGGGATTTTTCAAGAAGCTCATCATCAGAAAGGTAGCTTGGGGCATATTTGCAAAGCAGTAGCCAGTAGAATGTCTCCTCAGCCTCCTTAGCTGCAATTTTGAATTTATGAATAAAATCAGCCGCACTTTCACTATTCTGAGCTTCCCGGACATTGGCGCCAATAGATGTTCCACTTTTTAGTAGTTGGTTGGCAATAATATACTTCTTTTTCTCTTCCAGTATCTCTGCAAACTCGATGGTATCCAGTGCAAATTCAAAACTTAAATCGACAATCCTATTTCCTGTTACCGGTAATTCTCTGCTTTTCTTCATGACGATAAATATTAAATTGTATTACAATTTTTATTTGAAAATGGAGTGTGTCAAATTACTCATTATGGATACTTTATCGCACATTTAATTCTCTCATTGACCTTACGGCATCGCAATCTTCCCGTTCACCGCAGCTGCAGCAGCCACCAGCGGACCGGCCAGAATGGTACGTGCTCCCGGACCCTGGCGTCCCTCGAAGTTGCGGTTAGAGGTACTTACGGCATATTTCCCGGCAGGGATTTTATCATCGTTCATAGCCAGACAGGCAGAGCATCCCGGTTCGCGGATAAAGAATCCGGCATCCGTTAGAATTTTATCTAAACCTTCTTCTTCCATCTGCTTGCGTACTTTCCAGCTTCCCGGCACAAGCCAGGCCACCACATGGTCAGCTTTGCGTTTGCCTTTTACGTAGCCCGCAAAGAGGCGGAAGTCTTCGATGCGGCCGTTGGTGCAGCTGCCCATAAAGACATAGTCGATCGGTTTGCCCAGCAGTTTTTCTCCCGGCTGGAAGCCCATATAGTCAAGCGACTTTTTAAATGAAATGCGTCCCGCTTCATCAATCTCATCGAGGGTTGGGATAGAGCCGGTGATGCCCATACCCATGCCCGGGTTGGTACCGTAAGTAATCATCGGCTCAATTTCCGAGGCATTGAACGTAAGTTCTTTGTCAAAAACAGCATCCTCATCACTCTTCAGGGTTTTCCAGTAAGCCAGTTTCGCATCCCAGCCATCACCTTTTGGAGCAAACTCACGTCCTTTTACATACTCGAAAGTAGTTTCGTCCGGAGCTACCAATCCGCCGCGGGCACCCATCTCGATGGAGAGGTTGCAGACGGTCATGCGCTGCTCCATACTCATTTTGCGAATAGCTTCACCGGCATACTCCACAAAATAACCGGTAGCACCTCCCGTGGTGAGCTGAGCAATCATGTAGAGTGCCAGGTCTTTGGAGGTAACGGCCGGGTTGAGTGTACCTGTAAAGTTGATACGCATGGTTTTGGGCCGCGTTTGCAGAATGCATTGCGTGGCCAGTACCATCTCCACTTCGCTGGTGCCGATACCAAATGCGATGGTTCCGAAAGCACCGTGGGTGGAGGTGTGGCTGTCGCCGCAAACAATGGTCATGCCGGGCTGTGTAAATCCGTTTTCCGGACCGATAACGTGTACAATACCGTTCTTTTCGTGTCCGAGAGGATAGTAGATCGGCATTCCGAACTCTTCAGCATTTTTGGAAAGGGTTTCAAGCTGATGGCGTGAAACCGGATCTTTCACCGGCTGATCCTGGTTGATTGTAGGCGTGTTGTGGTCGGCTGTGATAGTGGTTTTTTCGGGACGGTGAACACGCAACCCGCGCTGGCGGAGCCCCTCAAAAGCCTGGGGGCTGGTTACTTCGTGCACAAAGTGGCGGTCGATATAGAGTTGAGTCGGACCATTATCAATGGATGATACCACGTGAGCATCCCATATTTTATCAAACAGCGTTTTTCCTTGAGAACTATTTTGCATAATAATTTGAACTGTTATAGTTTTTGTTTTGGGTTTTCTTTAAAAAATCTATTTTACAAATTTGTTGATGGCGTCGATATAAGCTTCAACGGATGCAGCGATGATATCGGTATTGGCTCCAAAGCCGTAGTAAACCGAACCTTCATATTCTACCTGCATATGCACCTTACCCACATCGTCGCTTCCACGGCTGATGGCCTGGATGGTGAACTCCTGGAGCTTCATTTCACGCCTGATAATTTGCTTCAGCGCTTTGATGGCAGCATCAACAGGACCGTTTCCGCTGGAAGCGGCTTCAAATTTTTCACCGGCAATGATCAGTCCGAGACTGGCCACCGGTTTCAAACCAACCCCTGAAGATACCTGCAGGTAGTCAATCTTGATGCGTTTTTTGGCGGAGCGCTCCATGCCTGCAAGCATCAGTACGTCGTCGTCGTTGATATCTTTCTTTCTGTCGGCCAGTTTCAGGAACTCTTCGTAAATTTCGTCGAGTTTGCCGTTGTCCACTTCAACACCGAGCACAGAGAGGCGGTGGTTCAGGGCGGCACGTCCGCTGCGGGCCGTCAGGATGATTGAGTTCTCATCGATACCCACATCTTTCGGGTCCATAATTTCGTAAGTTTCGCGACCTTTTAACACACCATCCTGGTGAATGCCCGAAGAGTGAGCAAAAGCGTTGCGGCCCACAATGGCTTTATTCGGTTGCACCGGCATATTCATCAGGCTTGAAACAAGGCGGCTGATAGGATAAATTTTCTGGGTATTAATATTGGTGTCGATGCCGAGTGAGGGGTGGCTCTTCAGAATCATGGCTACCTCTTCGAGGGAAGTGTTACCGGCACGCTCACCAATTCCGTTAATGGTTACTTCCACCTGACGGGCACCGTTGGCAATACCTGCCAGGGTGTTGGCTGTAGCCATGCCCAGGTCATTGTGACAGTGGGTGGAGATGGTGGCGTTGTGGATGCCTTTCACATTATCGTACAGAAATTTAATTTTCTCTCCATACTCCCAGGGGAGGCAGTAACCGGTGGTGTCGGGTATGTTTACAACGGTAGCTCCCGCTTTGATCACCGCTTCAACCACACGTGCCAGATATACATTGTCGGTGCGTCCGGCATCTTCGCAGTAGAACTCCACATCCTCAACAAATTTCTTGGCATATTTGGTAGCGGCTACGGCTCTTTCAAGAATTTCATCCTCGGTAGAGTTGAATTTATATTTGATATGCTGCTCGGAAGTACCGATTCCGGTGTGGATACGTTTGCGTTTGGCGTACTGAAGCGCCTCGGCGGCCACCTCAATATCTTTCTGAACGCCGCGTGTGAGCGCACAAATCACCGGCCAGGTAACCGCTTTGGATATTTCAACCACAGAGTTGAAATCGCCCGGGCTTGAAATGGGGAATCCCGCTTCGATAACATCGACGCCCAGTCCTTCGAGCGCTTTGGCAACCTGAATTTTTTCAACGGTATTCAACTGGCAACCCGGCACTTGTTCGCCGTCGCGTAAGGTGGTGTCAAAAATAATCAATTTTTCCATAATCTTTTCCTTTTATCCATCCGGAATCGCAGGGGAGCGTTTTTTTTAATTCTGTTTCTCCTATAAAAAAAGACCTTTCTCGTTGAAGTGAGAAAGGTCTTTCTGTATATTTTGTTCGTACAACTATGCACATACCCGACTCACTTCAGCTTGTTTTGCAAGAGAAGAATAATAGTGAGCAGTAGAATAGATGTATGATTCGTTGTCATGTCTTTTGTTCTTTTACGTTTGCAAAGATAGAACCTAATTTTGAATTTGCAAACAAAAATGTAAGAAAAATGCGCAAATTAATTTTAATTCTTAATTGATGGTCCTGTTTTGA
>CAYPPC010000097.1:5112-10163 GCA_964412435.1 uncultured Paludibacter sp. | reverse complement strand
CATAAGGATTTTCGGAAGGTACATCACTTACACCTTCATTGTCGCTTGCTGTCAATGAAGGTGTAAGTGATGTACCTTCCGTAAATCCTTATGCGCGCCCGCGCAGAAGAAGATCACGACTTACGGCAGATGCTTATGTAGAGGGGATTTTAAAGGGAGATATTTCTATATTAAGTCAGGCGGTAACGCTGGTAGAGAGTAATTTGCCCGCAGATCAGGTGATTGCGCAGGAGGTGATTGAAAAGTGCCTTCCGCACGCCGGCAAATCAGTTCGAATCGGACTGACCGGAGTGCCCGGTGCCGGAAAAAGTACTACCATTGAGGCACTCGGAATGCATATTATCGGACAGGGGCATAAGCTGGCTGTACTGGCCATTGACCCGAGCAGTGAGCGCACCAAAGGGAGTATTTTGGGTGATAAAACCCGAATGGAGGAGCTTTCTGTCGCAGAAAATGCCTTTATTCGTCCGTCACCTTCAGCAGGTTCGCTGGGAGGTGTGGCGCGCAAAACCCGCGAGAGCGTGATTCTTTGCGAGGCGGCAGGTTTTGATACTATCATTGTGGAGACAGTGGGGGTAGGGCAGAGCGAGATTGCGGTTCACTCTATGGTTGATTTCTTTTTGCTGCTGCAATTAGCCGGTACCGGTGATGAATTACAGGGCATTAAGCGTGGAATTATGGAGATGGCGGATGGAATCGCTATCAACAAATGCGACGGATCGAATGTGGAGAAGTCGCAGCTGGCACGTCGTCAGTTTAAGAATGCACTGCATCTGTTCCCGATGCCCGATTCGGGCTGGAAACCGGAGGTGCTTACCTGTTCCGCCATAGAAGGGAACGGAATTCCGGAGGTGTGGCAAATGATTCAGGATTTTATTACGTTTGTAAAAGAGAACGGCTTTTTTGAGAAGCATCGCAACAACCAGGCGAAATATTGGATGTATGAATCGATCAATGACCAGTTAAAGTCCGGATTTTACAACCATGAAACGATTGCTCTGATGCTGAAAGATATGGAAGCTCGTATTCTGAATAATGAGATCAGTTCATTTATAGCAGCCAAAGAGTTGTTGGATACCTATATGAAACTAAGATAGAATCGATGCAGGCTTCAGGCTTTCATCGATTCAAGAACTTCGAGCAGTACGACCGCCTGGTTGTGCTGCTCATTTTTTGCGCCAAACAGTAGCGTCAGGGTCTGTTTGTCTGCAATTTTCCGCAGGTGTTTCAGACTTTCCTCCTGGCTTTTAAGCTCCTCTTTATAGCGTGTTTTGAACTCTTCAAAGCGTTCGTCCACGTGATTGAACCATTTTCGCAACTCGGTTGAAGGCCCCATCTCTTTCAACCATTCATCCAGTAGTGCTTTTTCTTTGCTCACTCCGCGTGGCCAAAGGCGGTCTACCAGTACGCGGTAACCGTCATCAGCGGAGGCTTCTTCGTAAATACGTTTTGTTTTTATCATGATGTTTTGATTTATGGAACACGGATAAAACGGATGCAAGCAACACGGATTATCTCAGATCTTTACTGGTGGGCAGCACACTCCAAGTGGGCAGCACACTTTTTAAACGATAAACTATCATTTGCCTTCTGCAACTTTTTACTGTGCAGACGAACTTGAAGTCGTCAGCCCAGGATATTGCCTGGTGTTATCAGCGTTAATTTGCGAGATTAGAAGGAGGTTACTTTCTTTATTTGCCCGCAGATCCCGCTGAAGTTCTTCGCATTAATTTATGAGCTCAACGAGAGATTTAAAAATCATCACTCTCCCACACATCCGCATAGGCAGAAGGATTCCGCTTCAACCGGGTAGCAATATAAGGACAAACCGGTACGATGGTGTAACCGTTTTGGCGTGCATAAAAAATCAGTTCCTCAAACAGTCCGGAAGCTATTCCGCGCCCTTCCAAAGTTTTATCAACTTCCGTATGGAGGGCATGCAGCTCATTACCGACTATGTTAAACTGGAGCTGGGCCAATAGTTTTTCATCCTGTTCAATGAAAAACAGACCCTCATTTGTTCCGCTAAGTTTTAATTCAATTTCCATTTCCATGATGACTTGCATTGTTATGGTTTTAATGTTAAAACTGATAAGGCTCTTTTTTGTTCATTTTGCCTGCTCATTCTAACAAAGTTTATAAGAAACAGAGTATCAGTGCTGTTTTGTTGGGAAATATCTTCAAAACGCTGATATATAGAAATAAATTAATTATATTTGCAGATAAATTAAAAAAATTAGAGAAGTCCGGAACTGTTCGGATCTAATCACTTAGCTATAAAACTATGAAATCAAGAATCTATTTAATTATTGCTTTTTTAAGCCTGACACTGGGATTGAGTGCGGGTGTTGGTCACTTGTTGCCCAAACCGCAGCAAATCAGTGTGGAGTCGGGTAGTTTTTCACTTTCGCGGGCGGTTCAGCTGGTTTTACCCGCCTTCGGCGAAAATGATCCTGCCATTGAAGCAGAGCTGAATGCTCTGTTAACTGAAAATGGTGGTAGTGTTGCGGGTTCATCTGCAACGATTGAGGTTGAACTGGTAGCGAATGTTGCCGGTGCCGAGTTTCAGGAAGAGGCATACAATCTGATAGTTAGCGATAACCTGATTACAATTAAAGCAACTACGCTGAAAGGAGCTTACTGGGCTGTGCAAACTTTGTGGCAGCTTTCAGAAGAGCAGAACGGACAGTTGCCCGCAGTAAATATTACCGACTGGCCTGCATTCCGCATCCGTGGATATATGCACGATGTGGGCCGCAGCTACATGCAGTTTGAGACCTTGAAAAAGCATGTTGAGATGCTGTCGCGCTATAAAATTAATGTATTCCACTGGCACCTGACCGAGAATCAGGGCTGGCGTCTGGAGAGTCAGGTTTACCCGCAGCTGAATGCCAGCTCAAGTTATGGACGTCATCATGGACAATATTATACTATCGCGCAGGCGAAAGAACTGGTAAAGTTTGCAGCACAACACGGAGTGATGGTGATTCCGGAAATTGATATGCCGGGACACAGCGAAGCATTTCGCAAAGCGATGGGGCATGTGATGTTGACCGAAGAGGGTTTAACAAAAATGAAAGCGATTATGACCGAAGCCTGCGAAACATTCGAGGGAGCCGAGTGGATGCATATCGGCAGTGATGAGGTGCGTGCACCGGATACGCAAGGTGCCACACTTTCCGAATCCTATTTTATCTCGCAAATGACAGCGCACATCCGCTCAAAAGGGAAAAAGATCGTGGTTTGGAATCCGGGTCACGGTTATCAGGAGTCTGATGTTGATATGGCGCATATGTGGTCGAGCAACGGTCGTCCGGTAGGTTCGCTGCCCGCGATTGACTCACGCTACTACTATATTAACCACTTTGACCAGTATGCCGATGTGGCGGGTGCGTACAATAGCAACATTGCCAATCAGGAGAAGGGTAGTCATCAGTGGGCCGGAATTATTGTGGGAATCTGGAACGACCGTCTGATGCCGGATGATGACGCCATTGTAGGCCAAAACGCCTTTTACGCCTCGATGCTGGCGATTGCCGAGCGTGCGTGGATGGGAGGCGGGGGTGCTTACCTGCCCGATAAAGGTACTATGATTGATCCGCTCGATAATAACTTTAAGGATTGGGAGCGTCGCTTCCTGCACCATAAAGCCAACCATCTGGAGAGCGAACCGATTTTCTACGTAAAACAGACCAATGTGCGATGGCGGATTACTGATCCATTCCCCAACGGGGGCAACAAAATCATGAATTTCCCTCCGGAAAACTCGCTCGAGACCTCGTACAATTATAATGGTAAAACTTATAACACCGGACAAGCGGTGGGTGCCGGAATTTATCTGCGTCACGTTTGGGGCGAGGGCACAATTCCAACCTATTTCCCTTCGCCGCAGGCAAACAGCACTGCTTATGCTTACACCTGGGTTTATTCGCCGGTGGCGCAAACGGTAGGAGCGCAGGTGGAGTTTCAGAACTACGGTCGTTCGGAGATGGATTTGGCTGCTCCGCAGGGCAAATGGGACTACAATGAGAGCCGCGTTTGGGTAAATGATATTGAGATCGCCCCGCCGGTTTGGCAAAACACGCATACCAACAAGAGCAATGAAATAACGCTCAAAAACGAGAACTACCCGGCACGACCATTAGTCGAAGTGCAGTTGCAAGAGGGCTGGAACAAGGTGCTGATAAAGCTTCCCAACTCCGGGTTTTCGCTGAATGCGGTGCGTTTGGTAAAGTGGATGTACACTTTTGTGCTTGTAACGCCCGACGGAAAAGAGGCGGTTGAGGGATTGATTTATTCACCGGATAAGAATATGAATCCTTCGCTTGATCTGCTGATTATGGCGATTGATCGTGCCAATTCTGCTAAAAATAATGTTTCTGTGGGATCGGAGCCGGGTAAGTATTCCGCTTCATCTATTGCCGCCTTTCAGGCAAAAATAGATGCGGCAGAGGCTATCCGAAACAATCCGGAGCTGGATGATGCAGCTTATAGTGCAGCAGCGGAAGATCTTGCCGGGGCTATGGAGGACTTTAAACAATCCATCAACATGCCGGCAGCAAGTAAAGGCTCAAAAACTTACTGGTATTCCATTTCGGCTTCAGAGCGAGATGCGGGAAAGTCAATCGCTTTTCAAGGAAATAACGCTGCATTGAAAAGTGAGAACTTTGTACAGGGCAGCGATAAGTTTTTATGGAAAGTAGTTGAAAACAGCGACGGTACATTTACTTTGGTAAATAAACAGAGTGAGAGTCATATCAGTCCAAATTCAGCTTATAATACAGCATTAAAGGCGCAAAGTGGTGTTCCAACGTCCGGTGGCTGGACTTTTACACCGCTTTATCACAACCACCTTTTTACAGTAGCATCCGGAGATGTGCAGTTGAATCAAACTTTGTCTGTTCACAATTTTCAGGTGTTTAACTGGGGTGGCGGCAATGAGAGCAGTGATGCCGGATGTCTTTTTCAGTTTCGGCTCGAGAAAGTAGATGGTGCCGATGCTTTTGACCTTCTTCAGATGGTAATTGATCAGGCGTATGATCTGTACACCA
>CAYPPC010000097.1:0-5102 GCA_964412435.1 uncultured Paludibacter sp. | reverse complement strand
AATTCGGCTGCAGGTACGGAGCCGGGTTATTATTCGCCGGAAAGCAAATCAGCTCTGAATGATGCCATGGTGGTTGCCGGTGCTTTGTTGGAGAACAGCGAAGCGACAGAATCGGAACTTAATGCTGCCAAAGCTGCACTGAATGCTGCTATTGATCAGTTTAATAACAGCATCAATTTACCACTGGTCAGTAATAATGAAAGAACGGTTTGGTACACATTTACGGCTGTGCGTGAGAACCGGTCAGTGAAATTTCAGGGAACCGGAAACACACTGACAGGTGAGAGCTACGTTGAGGAAAATGAAGATTACCTTTGGAAACTGGTGGAATTGGCAGATGGCAGTTATTCGCTGGTCAATAAAAAAAGCGGAAATTATATCTCAACCGCCACACCGCGCTTGACGGCATTGAGCGGAGAGCAGACGGCAAATGGTTGGAAATTTACGCCGACAGGAAATAAAAACTATTTTATCATCACCTCGGGAACTTCTCAGTTTAACCAGGGAAATGCCGGAACGCAGTATGCCATAAATAACTGGGGTAGCGGAACCAATACCACAGACGATGGTTGTCAGTATATTATCACCACCCGTCTGAATATACCTACATCAGTTATAAATGTAGCTGTGACTCTGCAAGGTGTAAGTGTAGTGGATGGCTTTCTGAAGTATGATGGTGATGTGCGGGAGCTCACAGTGTTTAACAGCATGGGTCAGCCGCTCAACCCGCGGGCGAAGCTTCCGCAAGGCGTTGTGATTGTGCGTAAAGGTGCTGCAACATTGAAGTTAATCGTGTGATTTTGCCTTTGAGATAATAGAAAACTGCCCCTTATTTCCAATGAAATTTAGGGGCAGTTCTGTTTTAATCAATCCCCGGAGGCAAACTCTTTATTGCGGTTATCCCGGAGTTGTGGAGATTGAACAATTGACTTTAAATTAAATGATGATATTGGTTAGATTATGTAAATTAAGTGTTAGATTTGTAAAGTATATGATCGGTGCTGTTTTACCGGAATCCAAGCTTCGGCTTAAATGATTTTTTAGTATTCACATACACAAAAAAATATGAAAAAGTACTTTATTCTTTTAATTGTTCTGCTGTCTTGTTTCAATATGCAGGCGCAGGAAGCCGGTAAATTCCGGGTGTCAGGAAATTTGGGATTAGACTTCCCCAATAGCGGGTTTGGCGGATCGATTGATTTGCTGGATGTTCGTTACAATATTTTAGACAACTGGAATGCCGGACTGAAGCTGGGAGGCGCCATGATGATGCGTGATCTGGCTCAGATTAATTCTGATTTTGCAGAGGTAACGATGCATGTCAACTCCAATTTGATGTTAGTGAGCGACTACTACTTTAACAATGGATCAAGGATGTTTGCGCCTTTTGTAGGTGGTAGTTTTGGTTTGTTCAATATTTATGACCTGTATATGTTAGTGGAATTGAATACAGAAACGCACTATCAATTAGACAATCTTCCCGACGCTTCCAAAACTCTTGGAGCCGCATTGCGTGCCGGTTTTGAATTGGGCAGATTTCGCCTGGCGATGGAGTATTATATGATTCCGGAGACAAGGATGTATGATGTTGAAAATATTATGGTGCCTATGGGTCATTCGGCAAACAATTATTTCACTGTTAATATCGGGTTTTACCTGGGTGGCGGCAGGTGGAGGAAGTGGTAAATTCATTTCTGAAGAAAACAGAAGCGGGACAGCTGAACGGATATCTTGATTCCGTTGCTTGTCCCGCTTGTTTTTTTATAAAAATGTTTGAGCAGTTTGGCAATGAAGAGGGGGCTTGGCAGGCTGTTTAAGTAGTGAACTCGATGTTTTCCGGATCAATCAGCGTTCTGCCATTCAGGCGCAGCCAGATCTGGGTGGTTGCTACCACATCTTTCTGACAATAGGTGACGATTCTCTCTAAGTTTTTCTCTTCATAATAAACCGAGGCCACCTGGCTGCCGTCGATATCATCTTTAGGCGTCGGAACTCCTAAAATAGCGGCCAGTAACTTCAGGGAAGTATAGTTTTTGTAGTCGCCAAATTTCCAGTAATCCATGGTGTCAAGGAAGTTAAGTTCCCAGGGTTTTTTGGTATGGATTTGCAATGCCTTTGGCAAAGCAATACCGTTGATCAGCATCCTGCGACAGATATAGGGCACATCAAACTCTTTGATGTTGTGTCCGCAAAAATTGTGTTCGGCTGTAGTGAAAAAACTGTTTAGCAGCTCCTTGAACTCTTTCAGAAGTTTGGTCTCGTTGTCTCCGGCGAATGACTTGATGCGCAGTTTGTTTGCGGAGCCTGCCCGGTGAATAAAGCCCACAGAGATACAGATGATTCTGCCGAACTCTGCATAAATTCCGGCATTTTTCATAAAACTTTCATTCAAACTTTCCATGCCGGCATAACGCTCGGGGTTTCGGCTGCGCAGGCTGTTAAACTTTTCTCCCCACATTTGCTGAATCTCTTCCGGCAATAAGGATATATCATCTGTTTGCGGAACAGTTTCGATATCCAGAAACAAAATCTTGTAAATATCGCTCATATTTATGTTTCAGGTTTAAAGTTAATGACTATGTATTCCTTTCTGCAGTGAACCGGGGTTGTTTAATGGTTTTTTACAGTCAGATTGTTCTCGATAAACTTGGTAAGAATATCAATGGCAATATGGTTGTTGCCACCCTGAGGTATAATCAGGTCTGCAAAGCGCTTGGATGGTTCAATAAACTGCAGGTGCATCGGTTTCACCGTGAGTTCGTAGCGTTCCATCACTTTGTTTACCGAGCGTCCCCGCTCCACAATATCCCGGTTGATTACGCGTATCAGACGGTCGTCCGGATCAGCATCCACAAAAACTTTAAGGTCCATCAGCTTACGCAGTTCCGGATTGGAGAGCACTAAAATTCCTTCTACAATCACCACCTGACAAGGTTTCACCGGAATGGTCTCTTCGGCTCTGGTGCAGGTGAGGTAGGAGTAGATCGGCTGCTCCACTTCCCGCCCTTTTTTAAGTTCTTTCAGGTGTTTGATTAAGAGAGGCCATTCAATGGAATCAGGGTGGTCGAAGTTGATTTCGTAACGCTCTTCCAAAGGGAGATGGCTGCTATCTTTGTAATAGGAGTCCTGGGTCAGCACCACGATATCATCCTGCGGCAGTCGCTCTTTTATTTTTCTCACAACCGTTGTTTTTCCGGAGCCGGTTCCTCCGGCAATACCAATAACCAGCATAAAAAGTGTACTTTTTGGGTGAATAATTGTCAGTTTGGGTGTTTGAGGAATCTCTGTGTCGTGTAAAAAAAGAGTTACTCCTGCACCACTTTCAAAAATACAACTTTTATTAATTATCTCAAAGATAAATCTGTAAATAAGCAGAAAGAAAAAAATCCTGCAGGCCGAACTGGCTTGCAGGATTTTATAAATGTCAGATATAGCTTTTTAGCCGGCAATCGCTTCTGTCAGTTCCTCCAGCGAGAATCCGGCAAAATAGTTGTTGAAGTTTTGTTGCGCGAGCACCTCACTTACCGCCTGGCGGGTGTAGGGAGTTCCTGTAAGTGCCTTCTCAATTTCACTGAGGTCGCTGTTGTTGCCAAAGAAAGTTCCAAAAAAGCGAATTGCCTCAATCTTTGATTGCCGTACATTGATAAATACCTGGATTTTTCCGGCAGGGTAGCGTGAATTTCTCTCAATCTCAAACTTGGGAGAGTTGCCGTAGTTCCACTCCCAGGTCGCAAATTTAGAGGCCCGTAGCGCTTCTATCTCTTCCAGCTCCTGTTCTGAGAAGTTATACTCGGTCATTTCCGGAAACTCCTCTTTCATACGCTCCAGAAGTTTGTCTGCAAACTCATCTACACTGATTTTTGAGGGCAGATTGGGTAAAATATTATCAACCACACTGCGAACAGACTTGGTTGACTTGGAGGCAATAATATCTTTGGGGGCTTCCAGCGCATGAGAAAGCACAGAGAGATCGGTATCGAAGAGCAGGCATCCATGGTGCATAATGCGGCCTTTGATATAAGCCTGAGCATTTCCGCAAATCTTCTTTCCGTCAATCATAATGTCGTTTCTTCCGGAAAATTCGGCATTGACACCCAGGTCAGACAGCGTGTCAACCACCGGTTTGGAGAAAGTCTTGAAATCAAAATCGGCCCCTTTATCTTCGTTGGAGATAATGGTGTAGTTCAGGTTGTTATGGTCGTGATAAACGGCACCGCCTCCAGAGATCCGGCGTACTACATGAATACCGTTTTTCTCAACATAATCGCGGTTGATCTCCTCGATAGTGTTCTGGTTTTTACCTACAATAATTGAGGGTTCGTTGATCCACAGAATAAACACCTTGTCGTGATGCAGCAGGTTTTTAAAAGCATACTCCTCCAAAGCAATGTTATAGTCCGGTTTGTTGGATTTGTTTACAATATAAATCATAGTATCATTGTTTTTAGTATATCAAATAATATAACGTTGGAAAGTGAGGATTGTTTTATTGTAGTTTATGTGTCCGCCGGTATCGAAGAATCCAATTGCAACTGTGCTTCAAACTCTATGTATGCTGAAAGAAAATCAATTTTAACAGCCTTCGGTGATGCGAACTTTAATACTATAATAACCGGCAAACGTATCCGAATTTATCAGTGACATACAGCTTCATTTAAAAAGAAAAAGCAGCTACAAACTATCGTTGTAACTGCTTTTTGTAGCGAGACCGAGAATTGAACTCGGGACCTTCCCGATATTACATCGGGACGCTCTAACCATCTGAACTATCTGTTTGAGAACTTATTAAAAACTCAATATATTTTCTACTCTTTTTTCTTTTAATTTCATTCTCTCGCTTAATAGCATCTGTTTTACTGTCAAAACACTCTTCATAAACTAATTTCCATGGAATTCCAGGTTTAGTTGAAGGGGTTGAACCGTTGTTATGTTTTTCAACTCTCTCAATTATATTGGAGCAATATCCTGTGTAAAATTTGTTAGTTTTTTCACTATAGATGATGTATACGTAAAACTTTTCCATAAATCTTATATAAAAGGTTTCTGCAAAAAGAAAAAGCAGCTACAAACTATCGTTGTAACTGCTTTTTGTAGCGAGACCG
>CAYPPC010000096.1:0-10209 GCA_964412435.1 uncultured Paludibacter sp. | reverse complement strand
GGTATTTTTTGTGTTGTAGATCAGGTTGCCCGGATCCACACGTTCGGGCGAGAAGCCCAGATAGAAATCTTCACCGCAAACCATACCGGAACCTTTTTCCAGAATAGGTTTGATCAGCTCTTCCGTGGTGCCGGGATAGGTGGTCGATTCAAGCACCACCATGGTACCCTTTTTCATATATTTTGAAATTGCCTCGGTGGAGGCGCGCACATAGCTGATGTCGGGTTGCTGATAAACATCGAGCGGTGTTGGCACGCAAATCGCTACAAAATCAACATCTTTGATAAAACTGAAGTCGTTGGTGGCAGAAAGCAGTCCTTTATTCACAATCTCTTCCAAATCCTCATTCACCACATCACCGATATAGTTGATACCGGAGTTTACCATCTCCACCTTTTTATCCTGAACGTCGAAACCGATGGTTTTGAAGCCGGCTTTGGCTTTCTCAACAGCCAGTGGCAAACCCACATAGCCCAAACCTACCACACCGACAACAATGTCTCGGTCTTCGATTTTTTTCAGCAATTTCTCTTTAGTCATAATTATCTTTCGGGTTATCTATTAATTTTCGTTATTAGCTTGCAAAAATACCATTTTTTAATGGTTTATTGAAATTTTAAGAGCATTAGTTTTCTTTATGAATAACCTTTTGAAGAACTATAAAGTTTAGTTTAGAAAACATAAAGAAAGATTTCTTCGATATTTTACCGGAGAAATTCAATGAGCAGCATTTTTAAAATTCGGGACGACTCTTTATAAAAAAACAGAAACCGATTCAATAGATCAAGGTCTCTGTTTTTTCATTTATTCCGGGGTGGTTTACTTCCCGTACATATTTTCGTAATATCTCTCATACTCACCGCTGGTAACATTATCCAGCCACTCCTGATTGTCGAGATACCATTTCACGGTCAGTTCAATACCCTCTTCAAACTGCAGCGAGGGCTCCCAGCCCAGCTCATTCTTTATTTTTGAGCTGTCAATGGCATAGCGCAAATCATGTCCTGCGCGGTCGGTAACATAGGTGATTAATCCCAGTGAATGACCTTCCGGATTACCTAACAGACGGTCAACAGTTTTAATCATCACCTTGATCAGGTCAATATTCTTCCACTCATTGAAGCCACCGATATTGTAGGTTTCACCTTTTTTGCCGTTATGGAAGGCAATGTCGATGGCCCGGGCGTGGTCAATTACATAGAGCCAGTCGCGCACATTTTCGCCTTTACCATAAACCGGCAGGGGTTTTCCGTGACGGATATTGTTGATAAAGAGCGGAATCAATTTTTCCGGGAACTGATAAGGCCCGTAGTTATTGGAACAATTAGAGATACCGATGTTCATTCCGTAAGTATCGTGGAAGGAGCGCACAAAGTGGTCTGACGCAGCCTTACTCGCCGAATAGGGTGAGTGCGGATCATAACTGGTTGTTTCGGTAAAGAGCGTATCGTCAAACTCAAGCTCGCCATACACCTCATCCGTTGAAACATGGAAGAAACGATGATTGTCGTAGTTCTCTTTCCACATCTCTTTGGCTGCCTGTAACAGGCTCAAAGTACCCATCACATTGGTTTGAGCAAAGGTGAAAGGATCCTTGATGCTGCGGTCCACATGACTCTCAGCGGCCAGGTGAATCACATCAGTAATTTCATGTTTTTTGAAAATCTCAAGAATCTTTTCAAAATCGCAAATATCCTCTTTCACAAAGGTGTAATTGGCTTCATTTTCAACATCAGTCAGATTGGCCAGATTACCGGCATAAGTCAGCTTATCCAGGTTAACGATTTTATACTCCGGATACTTCTTAACAAAATGTCTAACTACGTGATTTCCAATAAAACCGGCACCACCGGTAATTAAAATGTTTTTCTTCATAACTTAAAGTCTTTCCCAAAACCGTCAGACAGTTCTGAGCTCTTTATTTTTGTTTTAATTAATTATCTGCTTATAATCTAAAAGCTGCTACCCCTGCTCTTCGCTTTGAATCACCGCGATGCAGCGCTTCATAGACTGCCGCCAGTGTGCAATTTCAACCCCAAAGTTTCTCTTCACTTTCGTTTTGTCGAGCACCGAAAAAGCAGGACGTTTCACCGTACTGGGAAACTCATCAGAGTAGCAGGGTCGGATATCGCATGAATGCCCGAACTCAGTGGCGATCTCCACCGCAAAATCAAACCAGGAGCACACACCTTCATTCGAGAAGTGATACACCCCCTGATTCTCCTTCAGCCGGTCGCTCTCAATAACTTTCAAAAGGAGCCCGGCCAAATCAGCTGCATAAGTGGGAGTGCCCACCTGATCAAAAACAACCTGCAAAGTATCACGCTCGGCGGTGAGCCTGCGCATTGTTTTCAAAAAATTATTCCCGAAGGAGGAGTAGAGCCAGGAAGTGCGAAAAATCAGATAATCGCACCCTGAGTCGATAACAGCCTGCTCACCTTCCAGCTTCGTTCTGCCATAAACACCCAGCGGAGCCGGTGCCTCATCCTCTTTGTAAGGGAGGTTATTACTGCCGTCAAAAACGTAATCAGTAGAGATATGTATCAGCACTGCCTGCCGGTTTTTACAAACCACAGCCAGGTTTTTCACTGCTTCAGAATTAATTTTTCGGGCCAGTGTCTCCTCCTCTTCCGCGCGGTCAACCTGCGTAAAGGCTGCACAGTTGATGATAAGATCAATGCGGTTTTTCTCTACAAAATTATCAACGGCTGAATAATCACTGATATCCAGATCGGCAATATCAGTAAAGAAAAAGCGATGTCCGGCATTCTCAGCCAGCACCCTGATCTCACTGCCCAATTGCCCTCCGGCACCTGTAACTAATATATTTTTCATCTGTTCTTTACTCAAAATAATATCCGGACTCACTCAGCGGTTTGCGGTTTTTATCTTTCTCCGAAAGAATCACCTCTTCCGGACTCACCTGCCAATTGATCCCCAGCTCGGGATCGTCCCAGGCAATACCGCCCTCACTTTCAGGAACATAATAGTTATCACATTTATACTGGAAAATAACCTCCTCACTCAGCACAACAAAACCATGTGCAAAACCGCGGGGAATAAAAACCTGTCGTTTATTCTCTTCGCTCAGCTCAACAGCCACATGTTTCCCGAAGGTGGGAGAGCTACGCCGCATATCCACCGCCACATCAAGCACCTTACCCTTAATCACTCGAACCAGTTTAGCCTGGGCGTGCGGCTCTTTTTGAAAATGGAGGCCCCGCAGCACTCCGTATTTGGATTTGGACTCATTATCCTGAACGAAATTAATCTGTCCGATCAGCTTTTCAAACTCCCGTGAAGAGAATGATTCAAAGAAATAACCTCTTTCATCACCGAAAACTCTCGGCTCAATAATCTTTACCTCTTTGATCTCTGTTTCTACAATCTTCATTATCTCTTTTCAACTAAACGCAGCAGATACTGCCCGTATTCATTATTTTTCATTGTTTTGGCAATCTCAACCAGTCGCTCATCATCAATCCAGCCATTTCTCCAGGCAATCTCTTCAAGACAGGATATTTTCAGACCCTGTCTTTTCTCGAGTACCTCGATAAAGGTGGATGCCTCAGATAGCGAATCAAATGTTCCGGTATCGAGCCAGGCAAAACCACGTCCAAACAGCTGAACTTTCAGTTGCTCATCTTCGAGGAATGTCTGATTAACGGTGGTGATCTCAAGTTCACCGCGGGCTGAAGGCTTGATACTCTTAGCCACGTCAATAACTTTGTTTGGATAAAAATAGAGACCCACCACTGCATAGTTAGATTTGGGCTCTTTCGGTTTCTCCTCAATGCTGATTACCTTGCCATCTGCATCGAACTCGGCTACCCCATAACGTTCAGGATCATTGACCCAGTAACCAAAAACGGTAGCCATATTATTCTCTTCGGCCTCTTTCACCGCATTCCGAAGCATGCCGGCAAAGCCCTGTCCGTGGAAAATATTATCTCCCAGCACCAGACATGCAGAGTCATCACCAATAAACTCCTCACCAATAATAAAAGCCTGTGCCAATCCGTCAGGGCTGGGTTGCTCAGCATAGGAGAAATTGACTCCGTAGTCTGAACCATCCCCCAGCAAACGTCTGAAACCGGGCAGGTCATCGGGGGTTGATATGATTAAAATATCCCGGATTCCGGCCAGCATCAGGGCCGAGATGGGGTAATAAACCATCGGTTTATCAAAAATAGGTATTAACTGCTTTGAGATTCCCTTGGTAATGGGATAAAGCCTCGTGCCGGACCCTCCGGCTAAAACGATTCCTTTCATAAATATGAGGGTATTGATTAGCTAATAATACTTATTTCAATTTATCGGATATGCTTTTCATGAATTTTAAGTGATAAATTGAAAGCTGAACAAAAATAGTCACTTTTTATGAGATAAAAAACCTCTTTCAGCATTATTACAAAATTCTTTCAAAACTTCTGCCTATCCCTTTGGAATACTTCCAATTATATTTACCAATCCATTTCTCTCAGCTGCTGCCGCAATAGCTAAGAGGATATAAAAAACATACTATTTCTCTATTTAAGCCGGTTTCATGGCATAAATCTAAAATTTTATCATTACTTTTACAACTTGAGTAGTTTTTTTTAATAAGTAATCAACCGAACCGGACCGATGAAAAAGCCTGAACAAAACGACAAAGAGAAGATTCGTGAGAAGCTGCCAAAAGATTTTATGGCGGTAGAGAAGAATATATCTCTGTTAAAAAAAGCTTTCACCAACGTAGGTGACATGGTGATTTTCTCATTCCGGGTGATTAAGCAGTTCTTTCAGCCCCCTTTTGAGCACCGCGAACTGGTGAAGCAGGCTTACAACGTGGGCAACCGTTCCTTTTTGCTGATTGCCATCACCGGACTGATCATGGGACTGGTGCTGACGCTGCAATCGCAACCTATACTCACCAAATTTGGCGCCCAATCGCTTATACCGGGCATGGTGGCTATCTCCGTTTTACGTGAAATAGGTCCTGTAATCACCGGATTAATTGGTGCCGGAAGAATAGGTTCAGGCATTGCCGCCGAAATTGGTGCCATGAAGGTGACCGAGCAAATCGATGCCATGGAGGTATCAGGCACCAAACCGCTTGGATTTGTTGTAGCTTCGCGGGTGATTGCCACCACCATTATGATTCCACTGCTGGTGTTCTTTTCGGATGCTTTCAGTTTGCTCGGCTCCTACCTGGGGATGAATCTTTTTGAGTCCATGAGCATCCGCCTCTTTCTGAAAAATGCGTTTGACATGCTCAGTTATATTGATATAATTCCATCAACCATTAAATCTATTGTTTTTGGGTTTTCAATCGGCATTATCGGTGCCTTCAAAGGATATCATGCGGGTGAAGGCACTGAAGCTGTGGGTAAAGCGGCGAATTCTGCCGTGGTAACCGCTTCACTGGCGATTTTCGTTATTGACCTTGTGGCTGTGTTAATTGTCAACTTATTGTAACTAACAAATGATTCAGATAAATAATCTATATAAAGCTTTTGATGAGCGAATTATCCTGAACGGAGTCAGTCTGCATCTGAAGGAGCGGGAAAACCTCTGCATCCTCGGTAAATCTGGTGCCGGTAAATCTGTCCTGGTTAAATGCATTGTGAGGCTGATAGAACCCGATTTTGGAGAGATAAAGGTGATGGGACAAGATATTCTTTCGATGAACTACAGCGATCTGACAGCCATCAGAAAAGAGATAGGCTATCTGTTTCAGGGAGGTGCTCTCTACGACTCCATGAGTGTACGTGAAAACCTGGAATTTCCAATTCGCCGTACAGAGCTGGCATATGATTTGAGTGAAACTGAAGCGCGTATCGAGAAGGCTCTGAGGAGCGTAGGGCTTCTCGACACCATCGATAAAATGCCTTCAGAACTCTCCGGCGGAATGCGCAAGCGGCTCAGCCTGGCACGCGCACTGATCCTTCGCCCTAAAGTGATTCTTTATGACGAACCAACCACCGGACTCGACTCAGTTACTTCGGGAGAGATCAGTGAACTGATTTTACAAATCCGGGAGGAGTACAATGCCTCCTCCATCATCATTACGCACGACATGAAATGTGCAAAAATAACGGCAGACAGAGTTAAAGTGCTGCTGAACGGTAATTTTGTTGCTGAAGGCAGCTACGATGAACTGAATAACAGCAGCAACAAATCAGTCCGGGATTTCTTTATGTAAGCTCTGTTAAACATAGCCAGAGCTGTATGTGTTTTACTAACAGAGCAGTTTAGATAACAGTTTTAGAAAATTGATCATGAGAAGACAGAGAGAAAAGTCATTACGCGTAGGTTTGCTGGTTTCAGCTTCTATTTTAGTATTTGTATTTATCATCTACTTTATTGGAAGTAAGGACAACCTGTTCAAGCAACAGACCAAAATCACCACCACATTCCGGGATATCCGGGGGCTTGTGGTGGGCAATAATGTTCGCTTTTCGGGCATCACTGTCGGCAAGGTTTCCAACATCACCATCACAGATGAAAATATTGTGACACTTCAGCTGAGTATTACGTCGGAATATGCCCGCTTTATCCCTAAAAACTCTGTGGCTGAAATCAGCCAGGATGGCCTGGTGGGCAATAAATTAATCAGTATCAGCTCGGGCGACAGCTCTGCCGGATATATTGAAAACGGAAGCCATATCCGGGGACGTGAAGGGGTGGATGTTGAAAACATGCTTTTTGAAACGCAAAATCTACTGGTGCAAACACGCGACGCTCTGGTACACCTAAAAGCTATCTCTGAAAAAATAAATACCGGCGATGGTGACCTCGCCAAACTTCTGAACGATGATCAGGTGAGCAGAGAAATTAATCAGCTCTCAGGGGAAGTGAGTAAAACACTGAATCATTTGAACCGCATTGCTCAAAAAGTGGATAGTGGCGATGGCGACATTGCCAACCTGCTGAATAATAATGAACTGGGAGAAAAAGCGATGGATGTTTTAGAAAATCTGAATGAAATGAGCAGTAAAACCCAGACTGTGATTTCCGAATTGGAGAAGACTACACAGCAGATCAACTCCGGCGAAGGTCCGCTGGGTATGCTGCTGCACAGCAAAGAAACGGCGGAGAATATTGACAGTACCATTTTAAAACTGCAAAACAGTCTCGATGAGTTTGACAAAACTGCTATCACGATCCGCGAAAGCAGATTATTGAAAATGTTTTCAGGCAGAAAAAAGGAGAGAAAAAAAGCAAATGATTAAGAGCGGTCTACTCTCCGAGCAGCTCTTTGGCGTGTTTCATAGCTGAGTCAGTAACCGTTTTACCGCTCAGCATAGCTGCCAGCTCGCCCACCCGATCTTCCGGTTTGAGTTTTTCGATAAATGTCTCGGTGCTCTCCAAACTGTTATCCTTATAAACCCGGTAGTGCTGATCGCCCCTGGCTGCAATCTGAGGCAGGTGTGTGATCACAATCACCTGCGTGTTTGCGCTCATTTGCTTCATAATATCACCTACCCGCCCTGCAATTTCACCGGAAACACCGGTGTCAATTTCATCAAAAATGATGGTGGGCAACGCAGATTTATTAACCAGAAGCGATTTGATTGCCAACATCACCCGTGAAATTTCTCCTCCCGAAGCTATCTCTGCAACCGGCTGAACTGATCTGTTTTTATTGGCCGAAAAAAGAAATTGAACCCGGTCATTCCCGTTATCTGTATATTCTGAAACAGTTTCCACTTCAATGACAAACTTCACATCAGGCATGGCCAACTCCACCAGTTGAGCAACCAGATAGGTTTCTATTTTTTCACGCACGTCCAGGCGCGTCTGATGCAGCTGCGTAGCAGATAAGTTCATCGCCTCTGTAGCTTCTCCAACTTCTTTCTCCGCCGCTTTCAGCTCCTCCTCAAAGTTATCAATCCGTTGCAGTGAGCGGCGAAATGATTCCCGAAGCTCAATAAGTGCCTCAACGCTGTCGCACTTAAATTTACTTTGCAGCGAGTAGATCAGATCCAGACGTTCCTGGATAAACTTCAATCTCTCCGGATCAAACTCCAGTTCATTCAGCTCCAGCGAAAGATCGTGCGAAATATCTTTCAGTTCTATGTGCACCACATCCAGCCGGTCGCTCCAGCTGCCCGCCTCCGGCAAAAAATCAGAGATTTTCAGCAAAGCATCAATCATCATCCGCACAGCACCGATACTGTTCTCTTCACTCTCACTCATCAAATAGTCGGCTTGTGAAAGAGCCTGTTTAATCTCCTCCACATGCGCGAGTTTCTCCTGTTCACCCTCCAGCTCCTCCAGCTCACCCTCCTTCAGCGCAGCTTCATCAAGTTGTCCCAGCTGAAACTGCAGATAGTCCAAATCTGAGGCCTGGCGTTCGGCTTCGGCTTTCAGCTTTCTGAGTGCTGCTCTTGAATCATTCCAGTGGGTAAATTTTTTACGGTAGTCGTTCAGCTCTGCTCCATTTCCTGCCACAGAATCGACCAGCTGTAATTGATAATCATCTGTAGAAAGCAGCAGGTTTTCATGTTGCGAATGAATATCGAGCAAACGGGCACTCAGTTCGCGCAGCAGATTGAGCGCAACAGGAGTGTCATTAATAAAGGCACGTGATTTACTTCCGGTGCTGATTTCGCGCCGGATAATGCAGTTATCCTGATAATCCAGGTCGTTCTGCTCAAAAAAATCTTGCAATTGGTAGTTTTTCAGATCAAAGACAGCCTCCACAATGCTTTTTTGAGCTCCTTCACGAATAATACGCGTATCAGCCCGCTGGCCTTGCACCAGCGACAAAGCACCAATGATAATTGACTTACCGGCTCCGGTTTCACCGGTCATAGCCAGCATTCCCGGTGCGAAGTCAATATCAAGCTTCGTAATAAGCGCATAATTTTGAATGGATAATGAGCTAAGCATATAGTTTATTAAGTCTGTTCAATTGAAAATTCAGAGGAACTACAAAGTTATAACGACAAAGCCGAAATTGCAATAATGTGAGGTAAAATGAGCTCTATTTTTTATAAATCTGCTCGTAACGGTTAGTTTGCGAGGGATTAATGGCAGTAAGGACATCAACCACAAGCTCTTTCTCCTCGTTGGTGCCCTGTTTGAAGATGTTGATCAGTTCATCATTTTTCGCATCCAGAAAAGAGCTGACCACCATCACGCCCGGTTTTAAGCGGTTTGCTTCCTGCAAAGTTTTAATGCCTGAAGCAATCCTGGCTCTTCCGTTGGTAGCATTTTGCGCCATCTCGTCCAGCCCCTGACGATGGTACTCATAAAAATACTCCCGGTATTTTTTAAAGGTTTCGTCCATAATATTGCTGATCAGTGCATAGCGGTTTTTATCGCTTTCAAAAGCACGCCAGCCCAGCCAGTCTGTGCTCTGTGCCTGAGTAACAATATCTTCGGCCACCTGAAAATAGGGCGTTCCGCCAAAACGGGCAAAAGAATCCATATCGTAACCGATAATGATATAGGCATAGAATGCCAGAACAGCTGTCAGGCCTGAGCTGAGAGAGGTCGGGTTAAACTCCAGCGGATCAAACTCCCGGTATGTGAAACTTATGCTGACATCTCGGTGATTCAGCAAGTTAGTTGTGTAGGTGGAGTTATGCACCGGGCGGCGCGACTGCACAACCATTTCAGCGCTAAAGTTATCATCTTCAGCTGAGTTTATGATGATATTGATGGTACACTCAATTCGCTCATTCTCCTCAAAAACCAGGTCGGTCCATCGCCGGTCATTCATAAACTCTGAAGCCGATTTTTGCAAATTATTGAACACAGACTTATTGGTACCCTGAATTTTGTCAGAGTTAACCTGCAAATTGCAGCGCAGCTCCTGCGCCTGTGTCAGGGTAAAAATCAGAGAAAAAATGAGTAAAAACAGGTTTCGCATAAGGGTATAAATCTGTCGGGTTAATAACTCCTATCACATATAAAACGATTAATCTCATCGTTTCGTATGCAAAGTACCATAAAGAAAATTTTCCTGCCCAAAATATAATTTGAACAGGAAAATTCTTATTTGATTAGTCAGGGAGCGGTTTACTTTTTCAGTTTATCTTTCAGTGGATTTCTGTAGTAAACTTTACCTTCAATAAACTCCTGTGTTGCAAAAAGCGATGCTTTTGGCATTTTTTCATAATACCTTGAAATTTCAATCTGCTCGCGGTTTTCAAACACCTCTTCGATGCTGTCGGCATAAGATGCAAAATCCTGCAGCTTTTTATCCAGCTCCGATTT
>CAYPPC010000095.1:8387-10247 GCA_964412435.1 uncultured Paludibacter sp. | reverse complement strand
ATATGCCGTCTTCAACAGATCTTACTATAAGGTCAATTTCACCATCATCAAACAGCACCAGATCATTGATCTTCAGATCGCGGGCAAAGTTTTTATAGCTGACAGCAATACACTCGTGGGTCGAAACCCGGTCAATATCGCCGGTCACTTTTATCATGTCGCCGGTCTGAATCAGGATCTCATCATTCTCAGCCACCGTTGAGCGTACCTCGGGCCCCTTGGTATCAATCAGCAACGGAATGCGCTGACTCACTTCACGAACACTGTTAATGATTTTCATAAAGCCTTCACGATCGAGGTGTGCCGAATTCATACGAACCACGTTCATTCCCTCTTCATAAAGTCGTCTCACAAAGTCCACGTCGCAACGCTTATCGCTGATTGTGGCGACAATTTTTGTAAATTTCTCTTGCATATTCTTTTGAATTTATTTGTTTACCCGGAAACTTTGCAGTGCCAGGCGATAAGAATCTAAACCAAAACCAACAATGGAACCCTTCGCCACCGGCGAAATAAAAGAGTGGTGCCGAAACTCTTCGCGCGCAAAAACATTGGAGATATGAACTTCAACCACAGGGGTGCTCACTCCGCTAACTGCATCAGCCAAAGCCAATGAAGTGTGGGTATAAGCACCTGCGTTAAGCACAATCCCGTCAAAATTGAAACCTACCTCATGAATTTTATTGAGCAATGCACCCTCTTCATTCGATTGAAAATAGTGCAGCTCCAAATCTGAAAATTCCTCTTTCAACTGTTCGAAAAAGCTTTCAAAATCGGTGGTTCCATAGATTGACGGCTCCCTTTTGCCCAACAAATTGAGATTGGGTCCGTTAATAATGGCTACTTTTCTCATAATACGTCTAATTTGTTACAAAAGTACAAAATTAATTCCGGTTTGTACAACTGTATGTTATTTAACAATCGGAAACACTAAACTGTTTTCAGAATATTTTATTTAATCGGAGAAATCATCTAATTTTGTGAAGATGAACAAAAGTCTGAGAAACATACTCTTCACTCTTAAACCTGGCGTACCCCGCAGAGCTCTACTTTTTATTGCCGGAGCAGTCTGGTTGCTTGCCGGCGGAATGCTGCTCAGACGCGGTGGCATGGCACTGCTGCAAAACCGGGACTATCCCTTATGGACGCTGGCGGGAAGCCTTTTGGCAGGTGCTCTATTTTACCGGTTTGTGTTTGATAAAATTTCAAAAAAACACAGTTCCCGCATCCTCAAAATGGAAGAAGAGCGCCCCTGCCTGTTCTCATTTTTTAATTTCCGAAGCTACCTGATGATGGCGCTGATGATCAGTCTGGGCATCACACTGCGCAAAACGGGCATTTTAACAGCAAAACACCTGGCACCGCTCTATATCACTATGGGCATCCCACTCGCCGTTTCGGCCCTGCGCTTTTTTTGGTTCGGGATCAATTTCAAGAAGCACAAAACTTAATTTTATACTTTAACAAACAGCAGATGACCTTTTTTTGAACAAAGGTTCTCGCAAACTGTTTTGTTACAACACACTGATAACTCTCTGAATTGCTGAATGACAATTAATATAATATGAACAAGCCTAATCAAACCGGACTCTATTTGATCCGCGATATCGACTTAAACGAAATAATCCCTTTTATTGACTGGCGTTTTTACTTTGTTGCCTGGCGCATGCCCGGCCGCTTCGACGGCATTCACGAAGTGTATACTGACCCCGGCAAAAAAGCAGAGTGGCTGCAAACTTTTGTAGAAAAAGATCGGGAAAAGGCGGATGAGGCTTTGAAACTTTACTCCGACATCCGGGTTATGCTGCAGGAGGTGCTCAACGAAAAATCGCTCACAGCCCATGCTACCTACTCCATTTT
>CAYPPC010000095.1:0-8377 GCA_964412435.1 uncultured Paludibacter sp. | reverse complement strand
GGCCGGGAGGAGGACATCATTGTTGAGTTGCCCGACGGCGAACTGGTACTTCCCACCCTGCGACAACAAAAATCCTCCAACGATGAGTTCTGCTACTCTCTGGCTGATTTCCTGCCGGAGAAAGGGGGCTTTATCGGCGCTTTTGCCAACACCATTATCGGTGCTGAAGCGATTTCGGAGCGATATGAAAAAGAGGATGAGGTGTACAAAGCCATTTTGATTAAAACACTGGCCGACCGCCTGGCCGAGGCTACCGCCGAATGGCTTCACTGGAAAGTGCGCAAAGAATTTTGGGGATATGCTGCTGATGAAAACCTGAGTGTTGATGAAATGCTAAAAACGCAATACCGGGGCATCCGACCGGCTGTGGGTTATCCCTCCCTGCCCGATCAGTCCTTGATTTTTGACCTGCACCCAATTATCAATTTTGATGAAACAGGCATTTCCCTGACCGAAAACGGAGCCATGTACCCCAACGCATCCGTGTGCGGACTCTATTTTGACCATCCTCAGTCAAAATATTTTATGATAGGGAAAATTGACGAGGAGCAGCTGAATGACTACGCCCGGCGAAAAGGAAAGGCTCCCGATGAGATTCGGAAATGGCTGGCTGCAAACCTCTGATTTTGAATATATCCATCTCCGGATTTAAGAAAAGCCCGGATTTTCAACAAACATAAGACATCATGCGATTTGTAATTTTTATTTCTATTTTTCTTACTGCTCTCACCGGTATGGTGAGCTACACCTGGATTCGCGGAGCGCAATCACTGGCGAGCCTCACTTTTCTGAAAACCACTTATCATGTTATCACAATAGTGCTGCTGGCTTCATTGCTTGCCACACTTTTTCTGGGAAACTATTTCCCTCCCCTGCTGGCTAAAGTTGTCAGCTTTGTCGGCAACAGCTATCTGCTGATTCTGGTCTATCTCCTTTTTGGCTTTTTGCTGATTGACCTGGTGCTTTTGACCAACCGCTTTGCCGGATTTATTCCCGATATTCAGAAATTCAGATTCTACGCCGGCACTGTGCTGATGCTTATTGTTGCAGCCTCCATGATTTACGGCAATTATCAATTCAATCACCCCCGAAAAGTGGAACTTTTACTCAAAAGCAACAAACCCACGCAAGGGAAAACTGTAAAAATGGTAGCAGTAAGCGACATTCACCTGGGTGTTTCTATCGATAAGAAAAGACTTCAGTCTTATGTGGATATCATCAACTCGGAGAAGCCCGATCTGGTTTTAATTGCCGGTGATCTGATTGACCGCTCTCTGAAACCGCTTCTGAAACAGAAAATGCACGAAGAGCTGCAGCAAATAAAAGCTCCCTTAGGAGTTTATGCTATCTACGGAAATCACGAGCACTTCGGTGAGGATATTAAAGTTACTGAGGAGTTTTTCAGAAACTCAAATATTACGGTAATTAATGATACCGCTCTGCTGATTAATGAGGAGTTTTATCTGGTGGGAAGAGATGACTACAGTAACGCGAAGCGAAAAGCAGTGCGCGATATTCTGTCGGATACAGATCACAGCAAACCGGTTATTTTGCTGGATCACCAGCCGCAAACACTCGGCGAAGCCGCTGAAAACAACATCGATTTACAAATTTCAGGTCACACCCACAATGGACAGTTTTTCCCTATTAACCTGATTACTTCCGCTATGTTTGAAAATGGCTATGGTTATCTCAAAAAGGGAAATACACATACCTACGTCACCTCCGGACTGGGAATTTGGGCTCCGCAATACAGAATAGGCACTCAAAGCGAATGGGTTCTGATTAACTTTGAGTATTAAAGATTTACAATTTATGAAAAGGAAAAGTCCTTCCCGACCGGGAGGGGCTTTTATCTTTTTTTCTTGAAAAACTCCTTGAGGATGGCTGAACACTCCTCTTCGAGCACTCCGCTAATGACCACTGTTTTAGGATGCAGCGCCTCCGGTGCAAAGCGACTGTAGCCACGCTTGCCGTCTGAGGCACCATAAACAATCTTCGACACCTGCGACCAGCCCAAAGCACCTGCACACATCACGCAAGGTTCGAGTGTGACATACAGGGTGCAATCAGTCAGATATTTCCCGCCCAGGAAATCAGCTCCGGCAGTAATGGCCTGCATCTCTGCGTGTGCCGTGACATCATTGAGCGTTTCGGTAAGGTTGTGTCCGCGCGCCACAATACGATCACCGCAAACAACCACCGCACCCACTGGCACCTCATCTCGCGCAAAAGCTTTTTCAGCCTCTGCCAGCGCCTGTCGCATATAATATTCGTCATTTTGTGGTTTCATTCAAAGTGACTACACATCCTCTTCAACCACCAGGTTGTCGATAATGAAGTTCTGACGTTCAGCCGTATTTTTACCCATATAGAATGAGAGTAAATCAGCAACAGCATCATCTTTGCGCAGTTTCACCTGCTCCAGGCGAATATCTGCTCCGATAAAGTGTTTAAACTCATCAGGAGAAATCTCACCCAGACCTTTAAATCGGGTAATCTCCGGATTGGGTCCCAGTTCATTAATAGCTGTGATACGCTCCTCTTCCGTGTAGCAGTAACGAGTCTCTTTTTTATTTCTCACCCGAAATAGTGGTGTCTGCAGAATGTGAACATGTCCTTTTTTTACCAGATCCGGGAAGAATTGCAGGAAAAACGTGAGCAATAGTAAGCGAATATGCATTCCGTCCACATCGGCATCAGTTGCCACAATCACTTTATTGTAGCGCAAACCTTCCAGCCCCTCTTCAATATTCAAAGCGGCCTGCAGCAGGTTAAATTCTTCGTTTTCATAAACTACCTTTTTGGTGGAGCCGTAGCTGTTAAATGGCTTACCACGCAGGCTGAACACTGCCTGAGTATTCACATTGCGGCTTTTGGTAATACTTCCACTTGCAGAGTCACCCTCTGTAATAAAGATGGACGACTCCTCCATCATCTTGTTTCTGCTCTCATCTTTCACCCGGTTATCGTTGAAGTGATAGCGGCAATCACGCAGTTTTTTATTGTGAAGGTTGGCTTTTCTTGCACGCTCACGCGCAATTTTTGTAACCCCTGCAATAGCACGTCGCTCTTTCTCCGACTCCTGAATTTTTTTCAGAAGAACTTCAACCACATCCGGATTTTTATGCAGATAGTTATCGAGCTCCTTTTTCACAAAGTCGTTGACAAATTTATTCACCGTCAAACCATCTTTTGAGATATGGCTCGACCCCAGTTTGGTCTTGGTCTGGCTCTCAAACACCGGCTCTTCAACACCCACCGCAATGGCTGCCACAATTCCGTTACGAATGTCCGACAGCTCCATATTTCGGTTGTAAAACTCCTTCACCGTGCGTCCGATGCTCTCACGAAAAGCACTCTGATGCGTTCCGCCCTGTGTGGTGTGCTGTCCGTTTACAAACGAATAATACTCCTCTCCATACTGATCAACGTGAGTAATGGCGATTTCAATATCATCTCCTTTCAGGTGAATAATCGGATAGAGCGGTTCTGAGGTCATATCCTCATTGAGCAGGTCGGTAAGACCATTTTTCGAATGTATTTTGGTTCCGTTGAAATTTAGCGTCAGTCCGGTATTCAGGTATGAGAAGTTACGAAGCATAGTCTCAACATACTCCATATTGTACTCGTAGTTAGGAAACATCTCTGAGTCGGGCTGAAAAAAGATAGCGGTACCGGTCTCTTTCTTCGGGTTTTCAATCTCCTCCTCATTTTTCAGAACACCCTGTGCAAAATGTGCCCGGCGCCCTTTGCCGTCGCGGTAACTCTCCACTTCAAAGTTGAGCGAAAGCGCATTCACAGCTTTTGTACCCACACCATTGAGTCCAACAGACTTTTTAAATGCCTGCGAGTCAAATTTACCTCCGGTATTCATAATAGATACCGCACGCACCATACTGTCAAGCGGAATACCACGGCCATAGTCACGCACGCGCACCATTCCCTCTTCAATATTAATGTCAATATTTTTACCGAATCCCATCCGGTACTCATCGATGGAGTTATCAATCACCTCTTTCAACAACACATAAATTCCGTCGTCGCTGTGGCTTCCGTCACCCAACTTTCCGATATACATACCGGGCCGGCGGCGTACGTGCTCCAATCCTTCGAGCGTAATAATATTCTCATCACTATAATTTACAGCACCATTTTCCAAATCTCTAATCTCGTCCATACAAATACTCGTTCCTTTAAAAATATATTGATTAAAAACTTTTTCTCTTTTAAATTTTAACGTGCAATCCACGCTTCGGGATTCATCAGATTTCGATCCAGATAGATCTGAAACAACATCTCGGCCTGTCCGCTGCTGTCATCCGTATGTATTTTCCCGATAGTCTGCTTCGCACTCACTTTTTGTCCCTCGCGCACATACACTGCCGACAGGTTGGCATAAACCGAACGGTAACTGCCATGCTGAATTATCACGGCACTGCCACTGCCCGGCAGCGAGAACACTTTGTTCACTACCCCGTCATAAACGGCCCGGGAGTTGGTACCCACAGGCGAACGGAAATAAGTTCCCTTATTATTGATCTCTACATATTTCAGTTCCGGGTGAGGCTGTTTTCCAAATTTTCCACTGATCACACCACGATCTACCGGCCAGGGCAAGCGCCCTTTGTTGGAGGCAAAGTTTCCGCTGAGCAGCTTCTCCTCCTTCGCCATCACATCCACTGACGGACTTGCTTTGGGTGTCACTACCGCAACCTCTTTGCGCTCCCCTACCGGCTTGGTAACTTCGGTTTTTGTCGGTTTCTGCTTCGATTTTTGCTCTGCCAGGCGCTTCTCGTCTGCCTTGCGCTGTGCTTCTGCAGCAGCCTTTCTGCGAGCCTCCTCTTCTGCTTTTCGGCGGGCTTCCGCCAATCGGCGAATCTCTTCCTGCTTCCGAATCTCCTCTTCAATAATGCGTTGAATCTTCCGGTCTATATCTGCTTTTTTCTTCTCCTGCGCCTTGAAATTAGTAAGCAGCCTGCGCTCTTCCTTCTTCAGGCCGGCCAGCAGCGAACGTTCTCTCTTTTCATCAGCCTGCAACTTGGCGGCTTCCACCTCTTTCGCCTTCAGTGCCTCCAGCTTTTCCTGTTTATGACGCTCCAGACTATCAGCTTTTTCCTGTATGCCACGCTGCAAACCTTCAATTTTACGCACCTGCGTTTTCCGGTAATCCGTAAACTGTGCCAGGTAACGCGCCCGCCTCACCGATTGATCAAATGTTTTGGCCGACAACACAAACATCAGCGATGAGTAGGCATTCCGATTGGTCTGCATCTTGCGCACCATCTTCCCATACTCCCCTTTCTGAAGTTCAAGCTGCCTTTCCATCTCCTTTTTCTCTGCTTCGAGCCTGGTCAGACTCTCCTCGAGCAGCCGGATCTCTTCATTGAAGTTATCAATTAATCTTTTGCGGTCGCTCAGTGTCCGACTGATAATATTAACCCTCGAGAGGGTCGATTTTTCCTCTTTTTGTGTCTTCTTCAGCAACTGCTCTGTCTCTTTGAGTCTTTCCTCAATTTCTTTGCGCTCTTTTTTCAATGCATCCACAGTCTGGCCTGCTGCTGGCATCAGGCTAAAAATAATGGCTGTTAACAATAGAAGTACACGCGTTTTCATAGGGCAGATTTCACTGTTTTATTTTTTAAAAAACTGATTAATATCTCCTTTGGTATATCGGTCCAGATTGATCGGATTCATCGGGAAATGTTTCCCAAACTCCATCTCTTCAATATCAAAATAGAATGATCCCGGATTCTTATCTCCTGTCAGATCAAGTAAAATTTTCTTCGGAAAAAGATTTCCGTCAAAAATAAGAAAATTTTCGTAACGGGCCATCAGTCCGGCCGAATCATCGCGCATTCCCACAAACAGCTGAGTTATTCGGGCCAGTGACAAATCAAGTGTCACATGCTCCTGAATCGAATAATTGGCCAGCTCCAGTGTATTGCGGCTCTTATTACCCAACCACTGAAAATCATCTCCGGTAACTACCTTTTTTCCGGGTACAAACATACGGTTACTCAGCAATGACTGAATGCCATAAAAATCTACCACTAACCCCTTTTTCTGATTCAATATTCCGTAGTTGCTTTCGTAATAGGTACGATTGGTTTTATCCACAACAATGATATGCTCCGGAGTCATCTCCACCTTAAAAAGCTCAATACCAAAGAAAGGCTGTATCGAAATATGAATAGCAGAGTCACTTACTATTTTACAATTGGCTTTCACATCCAGCTGTCGCCCTTTGAAATCAATCTCAACTGACATTCGTTTTACCTGGGCACGCTCAAAGGCCGGCTGCTCATCTTCTACTTTAACTAGCACCTCCCGGACGCTCAAGTCATGGTCCGTTACAATCTGCTCGGTTTCGATTTTTTTCGGGGCTTTGCCTACTGACTTTCCGGTTTTACAAGCCGGCAGCAGCAAAATCATCAGAACTGCCAGACTTGCATATAATATCTTATTTTTTCTCATAATTCAAAATTTACTGGGTCTTTTCTTCCTCCTTCTCCTCCGGTAACTCCGATTTGCTGTTATTTATTTTTTCCCGCACCTCTTCATTTTCATCATTCACCTCCAGGGCTTTTTGCCACATTTCCAGAGCCTTCTCCCGGTTTCCGAGGGCTTCATAAATATCTCCGCTATGCTCCAGAATCACATCAGACTGCTCCTCTTTTTTCATATTCTCAATGGCCTTTTCAATATATATCCGCGCCAGCGAATAGTCACCCTGCTTATAAAAAATCCAGGCATAGGTGTCAAGATAGGTGCTGTTATTAGGTTCAGCTTCTACCGTTTTGGCACTCATCCGCTCCGCTTTCCGCAGGTCGGTATCCTCTACCGAGAGAAAATAGGCATAATTATTCAGCACATATACATTACCGGGGTGCATTTCCAGCGCCTTTTCATAGTTTGCAAATGACTCCTCTTTTTCATCCAGCTGATGGTATATATCGCCCACCTGTCCATAAAAAGTACTGAGCACCGGGCCCGGCACGCTGTTTTTCAAAGTTTCGATGCCCAGCTGGTTGGTGAAAAGTGCTTTTTCAATCTCACCCTGCTGGTATTGCGCCATGGCGCGATAGAAGTAAAACTCCGGCACTATAGGCAGCTCCTCCATACCGCGGTCTGTCAGCTTGATAATCCCGGTGGTATCTTCTCTTTCAGCCAGTATCTGCAGTGATGTTTTCCAGGCAAATCCATCCTTACCATTAATATTGAGTACGCTTTCAAACACCTCGAGGGCTTCATCTACCCTTTTTTGATTTTGTAAAAACACGGCGTAATAAGTGTGTGTTGTCTCATTGAGCGGATACATATCAATCAAAAGCCGGAAGAGCCCCTCTGTCTCATCAATTTTCTCCTCTTTCGAGAGCATACGATCTACGTAGCTTCCCAGGATATCCATTTTTGTCTCTACCGGAAGTTTCTCATTCTTCAAGGCCGACACAATAGCTTCATTAGCCAGCTCCTCTTTTTTCTGCTCTTTGTAGTAGTTGGAAAGAGAGACATAAACATAAGGGTTTTCGGGCTCCGCCTTAAGCACCTGCTCATAAAGCTTAATAGCTTTTTTAGCCTGTTTCAGCTCCAGATAAATATCTCCCAGCATCACTTTATACCGATTTTCATGGGGGTACTTTTGAGAAAGCCGGATAATCTCTTTTAATGCCCTTTTCTCTTTATTCAACATGGCATACAACTGAAATTTCTCAAAAGAGAGATATTCGTTGATACCGGTATACACCTCCAGTTGATTTAGTGCCTGAATGGCCTTATCAAATTCTCCGGTCTGCCGGTAGAGCGACGAGAGCAAATTGTACACCTCATCCCTTTGCGGAAAATAGGTTTTAAGCAATTCAGCCTGCTCTATAGCCTCCTCAAACTGCTCGCGACCGGCAAGCAGGCGGATAAACTGCGACTGGTACCACCAATTCTCCGGCTCTGCCAATGCGGCTTTACGCAGCGCAGCTTCAGCCTCCGCCACTCTGCCCATCTGCAGATAGAGATATCCCAGTTCACTTTGCAAGGCTGTGTTAGTAGAGTCAATTTCCAGACACATCCTTAAAGCATCCAGCTGAGCATCCCGCTCACCGATGTTTTTAAGGCGCTCAGCCTCGAAAAAATAGTTGTCAAAACGACTCTGCTCTGCACGACTCAGCTGCTGCGCAAAAACAACTCCGGGCAGCATAAGGAGAGCCATCAGCCATATTTTAATTCTAATCTTCAATTTTTCTATCTTAAATTTCCCGTTCAACCGGGTTTATCTGTTTATAAATCTCTACTTTCCGGTATGACCGAAACCACCGCCACCCCGCTCTGTTTCACCAAGCTCCTCAACAAGTTTCCACTCTGCCTGCTCGTGACGCGCAATCCC
>CAYPPC010000094.1:0-10255 GCA_964412435.1 uncultured Paludibacter sp. | reverse complement strand
ATTCTGGGTTTCAAGATGATATAAATATATTTAAATTTTTGTCATGTACTTAGAGCATTTTTGCTGGTAGTTTTTATCGCTGCTTCAGGCTTTGGTCTGAACGCACAAGTACCCCAATGTAAACTGACCGATCTGGATAACAAAACTGTTATCACCTCCGACATTTCGGAGAGCGGGAAAGTTACCATTATTAGTTTTTTCGCACTCTGGTGCAAACCGTGTCTGAGAGAATTGGAAGCAATACATCAGGTTTACCCGGAATGGGAAGACGAACTTGATTTTGAATTTATTGCTGTATCCATCGACGATGCGCAAGATCGTAACAAAGTGCAATCATTAGCCAACGGCTCCGGCTGGGAATTTCCTGTATGGCTCGATCCGACCGGTGAATTTAAACGAGCTATGAATGTCAGCGTGATTCCGGCTATCTTTATTATTGATAAAGAGGGCAAAATCGCCTACAATCATACGGGCTACGTAGCCGGCAGTGAGGAAAAACTTTTTGAAAAAGCGAAAGAACTGGCAAATCAATGAGCAGGCTACACACACACTTAGTAAACAAAGCTTTCGCGAAAACGCTCCTTTTAATATCCCTCTTTCTTTTAGCCCTATCTTCTCCCTGTGCAAATGCGCAGGAAGAAGCGGGCAACAAGAATTCATTATTCAAAGGCTTCAAAGTTTCGGGAGATATTCAGACAGACATTCTGATTCCTGAAAATGATGTTGCTATTGGTGCTGAAATCGGGGACCATCGCTTTCGCAGTAACTCTTATCTTGGAGTTAAGGTGCAAAACCGCTTTTTAGAGGGCGGTATTCGCGGAGAATATATGAAGCAACCGCTACCGGGTTTCGAAAGTAAATTTGCCGGAGCCGGAATTGCCAATATTTACCTGCGCGGCAGGTACAAAACATTAGATCTGACTGCCGGTGATTTTTATGATCAGTTTGGCAGCGGACTCATTTTCAGAACCTACGAAGAGAGAAGTCTGGGAATTGATAATTCATTGCGCGGAGGTCGTCTGATTTACAGACCGGTTGACGGCGTAAGTATCAAAGCCCTGAGCGGAAGTCAGCGGGAGTATTTTCAGAAACGGAGCGGTTTTGTTTCCGGAGCTGATCTGGAGCTGACCCTGGCGGATCTGATTCCATTTTTCGAAGAGAAAAACTGGAACACCATGCTGGGAGCTGCTTTTGTAAGCAGAAATGAAGCTGACGAAACCATTTTAGCCGAATCGGCTCATATGGATACCATCGTCAGACTGAATCTGCCGCAAAATGTGGGTGCTTACAGTTTGCGTATGAGAACTCAGGTGGATAAATTCTCTCTGGATGCAGAATATGCGCAAAAATTCAACGACCCATCCTACGACAACAACTACATTTATAAAAACGGTACGGCACTATTGCTGTCAGGTTCTTACTCCCGACCGGGAATGAGCTTTTTGGTACAGGCAAAAAGAAATGAAAACATGTCGTTCAGAAGTGCCCGCTCAAGACTGGGTCTCTCCTCTTTTATCAATCATTTGCCTCCTTTCAGCATGCAACACGGTTACACGCTTGCAACACATTATCCCTATGCGACTCAACAAATGGGAGAATGGGCGTTTCAGACCGAAGCACGCTATCTTTTCAAAAGAAGAACAAAATTAGGCGGCAGATATGGCACCAACCTCAGAGCTAACTTCACCTATATCCGCCCTCTGTTTAACTGGGATGAACACATCGCTGAAAACCAGAAAGGGATGACCGGTTACCAACCGGGATTTTTTGAAATGGGTGACGATTTGCTGTACCAGGACTTCAATGTGGAGGTGATGAAACAGGTAAACAGAAAATTATCTTTTACCACCATGTATATGAATCAGCACTACAACCAGCTGGTGGTTGAAAAACATGCCGAAAATGGTGACATTGTGAAAAGTAACATCTTTGTGCTGGAATCGAAATACAAATTCTCGAACAAGGCCATCGGACGCATGGAGCTGCAATATCTGACAACAAAACAAGATCAGGGCGACTGGATTTATGCTGTTTTAGAGATGAATCTCTTCTCTACCTTGATGTTTTCCATTTCGGATAACTACAATGCAGGGGTCACAAAACTGCATTATCCCCTTGTCACAGCTACCTATACATTGGGTTCGCACCGGTTTTATGCCGGATACGGGCGCACACGCGAAGGTATCAACTGTGCCGGAGGAGTGTGCCGAATGGTTCCTGCCAGCCGGGGACTGAGTGTTTCATACAATTATATATTTTAAGCAGTGGAAAAAATTAAAAAAACATCCTATCTCTTCGCCGGCCTGGTCCTCCTTTTTATGCTGGCAGCCTGCGATATCATTCCTGAAGATGACAGACTCATCATTGCGGATGAAATACCGATGAAGAAAGTGGTTTTGCTGGAAGATTTCACCGGACAGCGCTGTGTAAACTGCCCGCTTGCATCGGCAGAAGCCAATATGCTCCAGGGAATCTACAAGGAAAATCTGATTGTCGTCTCTATCCATGCGGGAGTATTTGCACTGCCTGCTATGTCCACCCCGGAAGGAGATGAGTACAACAAACATTTTGAAATCGAAGCTTATCCCGCAGGAGTGATTGACAGAAAATCATACAAAGGTGTGACGGTTCGTCCGGAGTTCAGCACCTGGGGCGATGCAATAGCCAATAGTGTCTGGCGATCTTCCGATCTCGGGATTGAGGTTGAGAAGAATTTTGATCCGGAAACTTCGCAATTAGATTTGGAGGTTGCTATCACCGCCGGTGAAAACTTTGACATCAGCGCAGAACTTGCACTGCAAATCTGGCTGATCGAAAGCGGCATTGTAGGTGTTCAATCCATGCCTGACGGAAGCCGCGACCGCGAATATGTGCATAACAATATTTTCCGGGAAGCCGCCAACGGTACCTGGGGTGAAGCATTCAGTTTTCAGTCAGACCGCTCAGTTAAGTTAGAGTTAAAAGATTACCAGCTGAGAAACACCGGTGAAGCCGAAAATGCCGATATCGTTCTTTTTGTTTACAAGAAAGAGAACGGTGAAGTACTGGAAGCCAGAAAGCTAAGCCTTTCAAATTAAACAAAAACAAATCAAATCAAAAACAAAACTATATGAAAAAGATTTTATTACTCTCCGCACTGATGCTTTCATTAGCAGGTTTGAGTGCGCAGTCGCTCGAATTTGTATATCAAGGGAAAGCGCTTGAAAACAACGCCAAGATAACCGTTACTGAATTTATCGTGGATGAAGACTTTGGTGATGAGATGGATTTTGATGCAGACATCAGAAACAAAACAGACAGAAAAGTGATACTGGTTGTCGGAAAAGAAGAATTGGAAATTCCCAAAGGCAGTTCCAATGACTTTTGTAATATGATAAATTGCTACGCCAGTGAACTCAGTGCTGAATATGAGCTGGAAGCTAATGCTACGGATGATCAGTTTCACGGCACATTCCGTCCGGTGGAAAAATCGATAGCACGCATTAAATATTTTGCCCGGGTAAAAGGACTTATGCCCGATGAAGCTGCAGTTGAGGTTACATTTTCCTACGTACCTTCAGGAATTGACAAAGTAGGTTTAAACAGTTTAAGTCTTTTGCAAGGAGATGGCAGAATTGAACTTCGCTACAACGCAACTGAAGAACTGAATTTACGAATTGTCAGTATCACCGGTGCCTGTGTGGGTACTCACCGTTTGGCAAAAAACTCAAACAGTCTTAAATTAGACAATACAATCAGCCGGGGTATTTACCTCCTTGTTTTCAACTCCGCTTCGGGGATGCAACATACGGAGAAAATTCTGGTGAAATAAACTTCAAAAACTTTAATTTGACTTATAACAACAAACAACTACATGAACATGAAAAAAACATTATCTCTATTTATGGCGCTTATTCTCAGCTTGAGTTTGAGCACTGCACAACAACTACAAATCTCCCGGACCTCTGCCATCGAGGCTGCTAAAGCAAACCGGGTAGTTGAAAACAGCAATTCAACTGAATATTTCCGTCTGGGACATTGCAGTGACGAGATCAATTTTGGATTTGGAATCGGCCTGGAAGCGGGAGGTGATATTGCCGCTATGACCGAACTGAAAGCAAATTTTCTAAGCCCCTATATTGGAGATCAAATATCCGGAGCACGCATCGGTATCTCTCAGGATATCACCTACGTAACTGTTGTGGTAAGGGAAACACTCACCGGCAGCAACGTGGCCAGTAAAACAATCAATGCAGTGCAGGGATGGAATACTGTTATTTTTGACACACCCGTTACTATTGAAACGGGCAAAAATTACTATATCGGTTATACAGCTTCTTTGCCACCAAAATCTTTCCCGATAGCAGTGGGACAATCTTATGTTTCGATCGGCTCTAATATTCTCCAAATTAATGGCGGATCATTTGATGACTACACCGGTCAATTTGGTGCACTGGCTATTCAGGCACTGTTAAGCGGTAACGATGATCACTTCACCAACAAGTCAGAAATTAATTCTGTTGACATGAAAAGGTTTATTCCAAGAGGTACCTCTGAACTTAAACCAACAATCCATGTTTCAAACAGCGGAATTAATAAAGTAAGTGAGCTGGAAATTGAGTGTAAAGTTGCCGGAAAAGAGCCTGTAAAAGTGGTTGAAACAGTAGATATGGCAGCTTACGAAAGCGTAAGCCTAAAACCGGTATTTTCTGGATTGAACTTAGAGGAAAACGGAAAAGTCGCTTTCAGAATCAGCCGGGTTAACGGAAAAGAATATGCTGGACATGCTATCGAAGTGAACATACAATTGTACAATGGTGAAGATGCTGTTTCACGCACTATCCTGATGGAGCAGTTTACCACTGAAAGATGCTCTAACTGCCCGGCTGCAACCAGAACTTTGCAAGCAGTTTTGGAAAAAGAAGACTACAGTAATAGTGTGATCTGGGTTTCACACCACAGCGGATATCATACAGACAACTTCACTATTCCGGCCTCAGAAAGTTACCTGCGTTTCTTTGGAGCAGGAAACGGTACCTATGCTCCGGCTATGATGGTTGACAGAACCATTTTCGAAGATTTCG
The DNA here is from genome assembly GCA_964412435.1 of uncultured Paludibacter sp. GTDB lineage: Bacteria > Bacteroidota > Bacteroidia > Bacteroidales > Paludibacteraceae > UPXZ01. Next base: position 5,192 of record CAYPPC010000094.1, on the reverse strand, counting down.
GAAATGTGCCGGTGAATGGAATTGGAGGAGATGATTATGTGATGGATTATTTTAACCAGGCTTTGGAAGCTCCCAGCTTTGTTACAGTAAATATTGAGCAAAAAAATCGTATCAATCAGCAAGAGAAAGTTGCCGATATCACTGTGTCAGGGGTATGGAGTGGCGATATGCCAACAGATGATTTGTATGTAAACATTTTCTTGACCGAAGACGGACTTACAACGAGAGGACAATCTGGTGCAGCCGGACTTTATACTCACAATAATGTATTAAGGAGTGTACCCACCGGAACCGGAGGAACTAAAATCAGCTGGGAGGGTAATCATTACTCTGTAAATGTAACTCTTCCGATCAACAACCTCTGGAAAACAGAAAACATGAATGTTGTTGCTTTTGTGGCCAAAAACTATACGAATGTTTTGAACAATACCCAGGTTGAAAATGCGGCCAAAGAGAAATTTAGCGTTACCACCGATGTGGAACACTCATACCTTGAAACCATAAAACTATATGTAAAAGGTGGTACCGTGCAGGTAGATGGTGATTTCACTGAAATCAAAGTTTACGATGCAAAAGGTGTAGAGATGATCAACGCCGGTTTAACCCCCGGAGCCTATATTGTAAAAGTGAAAAATGGAAATAGTGAAGCAGTAAAAAAACTGATTGTTCACTAAGCAGGAAACACATATTTTGAGCTAAAGGGCTGCCACTCAAACGGGCAGCCCTTTTTGTTTGTTACCGGTCGGCTATTTTTCAAAGGCAGTGACCGGAAAACGGCATGGAATAAACGAACCTGCCTGATCAAATTAAAAACTTTGGCAAAGTTAGCTGAACAATTCAACCTTATGCTCCCAGGCCTGCCGACTTCAAGTTCGGCCGGCCAATAATTATAGCACAAAACTCGAATAAAGTTCTGCCCTTTCGGGTAGTGATTAACTAACTGCTCAATTCCGTGGGTCGATGACCCACGGTTATCAAAATTAAACCTTTCAGGCTGGCTCTCTAATCTTAAGTTCAAACAAACAGTGCAAATTTGGTGAGGAATCAAAAATTTTAGAATAATCTGAAGTTGCAGAAAAACTGGCTTTTACACCTTACCACGTTAAATTTCACTGGGTACTATATTCCTACGGAATGACAAGGGACAATAGTTTTAAATAGCCGTCGACGGTTCCCTGAATAAAAACCACATCCAGCGTATCTTTGGATACATCGATACCCACCACATTCTGATTTACATTCTCACTTACATGCATTTTGATTTGTTTTTATAGAAAGTAACTCTTTCTTGTCGTCTATCCTCGTAATTGAATGCAGAATACGGACTTTAAACGTCTGTTCCTATGATACTTATCCAGACTCACGGAAAGAGATAAGCATGGGAGTAAATTCTTAGTAGCGATATACAAATATGTTATCAAGGTTAGCTTATTATTCCCATACTTACTTTCTCTTATTTATGCAAAGTTCTTGTTTTCTTCTTAAATTAAAAACTAAATGCAAACATACGAGGTTATTTTGAAGAGAAACAAGGTTTTAAAACCTTATCTTAAAAGCAAATCTTAGTAGCATAGAACAATACAACAATGACAACCTTATTACCTTATTTTTAAAATAAAATAAAACAAGCTAATTGAAATTACTTCCAATTAGCTTATTTATCTGTTTGATCAGCTACTTTCGTGCGACGATTAATCGCTGCCACCTTGATTAGTGACCAATCTGCACTTTTTGGTTTACCACCTTTTTATCAGCATTCATCATGCTTACAACATAAACACCGGCCGGCAGATGTGACACATTAAATACCGGAGCTTTGCCGTTAATGCTCTTTTCAAGAACAGATCTACCGTTCATATCATATACTTTTACCTGATCTACAATACCACCCAGCAGCAAATGTCCACCGCGAACAACAGCTTTCATCGGATTAACATTGGAATCAACGCCATCTACGCTTGTTTCAGAATCCAGTTTCAGCACCCAGCTTAAAGTTCTGAATTCAGTAACGCCTACAATGGTATTTCCGTCACCTGAAACGTCGAACACATTTCGCAGTTCCTCGTAACCGGTCTCTTCGGTTACATCGATTCCGTACTTTTCCATCAGCAGCTCATCCAAAGATACCCAATGGCCATCTTCCAGAATAACAGCTGAACGAACCGGATAAGTGAAAGGAGCAGCACCGTAAAGATTTCCATTATCATCTACCGCAAAGGAAGCTATTTCTGAATCTTCCAGGAAAAGTTCTACTACATCCTCTTCTACATTATAGCGGAAAGGGCAATAGTACTCGTCACCCCAGGGCTCAACAATATAATATATATCTCCTGTTACCCATTTGCCGTTGGGGCTCATCGAGAGAACATCGTAAAAGTTATACTCATCGCCTCCCTGCTCCGGATCGTACCACTCGGCACCAAACATCCTGTACACACCATCTCTGATAACAAAGGCGGTGCGGCTCTCCATCATGGCATAATTGAGGCAGCCCAACATGGTTCTTCCATCCGTTGAAACAGCAACCATCTCATTGTAATCTGCAATTTCGTCCAGCTTATCCAGTGCAGGAAGCTCTAAATATTCCAGTTGACCATTTTTCCACACACAAGCTTTAGCTACGGAGTAACTCTGATCATAAGCGCGGCCTACCATGATGGTGCCATCGCCGTTGACAGCCTGAACTTCACCAATAACATAACCTACGGGCAGCGGGAGATCATGTCTTTCACCATCGAGCCAGTAAACAGGTTGTCTGAAATAACTACCTACCACTGTTCTGCCGTCATCGGTCACAGCCCAGGCACCGCCTACCTCTTCCGGCCCTATTAATTTCACGGCCTTATAAGTAGTCAGATCCCAAAGTGTGGCATCATAGAGATCACCTTCGCTGGAAGAGTAACCGACTGCCCACTTACCATTAGGAGATACTTTTCTGATAATTGCTCCATCTTCTGAAATCACAGGTACCAGCTTGGCTGATTGTGAGAAAAGCGTTACAGACGTAAACAATAAAATTGCTGTAAAAAGACTTTTGAGTAATGTTTTTTTCATCTTCTTGTTTTTTTAGTTTGTTTTGTTTTTGCTTGCTGTATCCATTTTGATTCTAAACATTGAGCCGTATCACAATAGGAGTACCTTATCAGAACTGTCCGGGGAGTTGATAAACTTCAAATCCCACTTACTGCGCAGGGTTATAAACTGATCTTTAGAAGTCAAAATCAATCACGACACAATATTAGATTAAATATTCTGTTTCACCGGAGAAAGTACAATCACATTACTGCTACCGCTCACCGAACATACCACAACAATACTGCTACAACTGGATTTACCCCACTGTACTACAGACCGTTAAGATATTCAACCAGAGATATATCCTGATTGGTGATTTCGAGTTTTTTCCGCAACCGGGTGCGGGCTACTTCGATACTTCTGAGACTTTGTCCGGTGATGGAGGAGATCTCTTTCGAGGTCATATTCAGGCGAAGGAAGGCGCAAAGACGGCGCTCGTTGGTGGTCAGGTTGGGATTGGTCGTCTGCAGCTTCTCATAAAACTCATTGTGTACCTGCTGAAAAAGAATTTCGAACTCATCCCATACCTTTTGATCCCGGGTGCTCTACAGGTCTCGGACAATATCATGAATCAGCTTTTTATTTTCATTATTGAAAGAAGGAGCAGCCTGAAGAAGGCGCTGAGCAACATCATTCACCAGTTCGTTTTTTTGAATCTGGTGCAAAACGGCCGTGGTCAACTCTTTATTCTTTATCTCTAACTCAGACTCAAGATGCTCTCTGCTCAGTTGCAGGTTTTTATTCACCAGCTCTGTGTTTGATTTTTCGAGTAAGGAGCGGCGCAGTCGTCCAAGCGACAGAAAATAGAGTAAGCCCGCAATCACCGCAATTAGAACCAGCACAACGACAATAAACAAAAAACGTTGCTCCTTGCGCCGCTGAGCCTCCTCCTGCTCTTTTTGCCTCTGCTGAAACTGATAGTTCAGTTCGTGGTGTGCAATCTCTTGTCCGGCTTCCTCCCGGCTCAGCAGGTCACTGCTCTCTTTGTAAAGGATGTGATATCTGAGCGCAGAGTCAGGCTGAGCCATTTCATGGAAATTAATAAAAAGTCCTCTGTAAACAGCTTCCAACAGGGCATGGTTACCGGTTTCAAGTGCATATTCCAGTGATTTTCGGTGACTCTCAATCGCTTCAGCCTTTCTATTTTGACTTTCGTAGAAAAAAGCGAGGTTTCGGTAAGAAGCTGCCAACCCGTTGATGTCATTGACATTTTCTCTGATTTGCAGGGCCTGATCGATGGACTTCTTAGCCTCTTCAAAGTCACCGGCATAAATCAGCGCCTTGCCTAAGTTATTCAGCAGGGAAGCTTCGCTATAAGCATTATCTTTTAGCGGTTCGATCAGTTTGAGTCCGCCCTTATAATACTCCACTGCTTTATGATAATCCTTCTCCTCTACTGCAATAACCCCCAGATTATTATATACGCTGGACAAGCCCATAGCAATTGTCGTGTCGCCCTCCTCCCGGTATCGCTCTGAAAGATAAGTCAACGCCGACTGCAGGCGTTGCTCCACGCTGTCATACTGATGTGATGCCAGACTCACAGCACTGATATTGACCAGTGCAGTGGTAATTTTATGGGTATTTTGATTTTCGCGAGCAATTTCAAGGCATTTGTAGAAGTATTTGACGGAGTTTTCGAGCAGACCGGCTTCAAAGTTGACAACACCGGCATTATGATTGGCCGCCTCAATCAGATCCTTGTCTTTTATCTTCTCGGCAATCAACAAGGCTTCATTACTGTAAATCAATGCCAGGTCGGGTTCTTTATTAGCCAGCGCAGAGGAGATATCCATCGCCAGCCCTATCCTGCTCCGGTCATCGTTGGTTCGCTTGTAAACAGTAATCAAAGAGTCGGTATCAGCGGTAGCTTGTGCCAGACCTGAAAATAGCGATAACAGCATTACCTGAAAAACAAAAAACACTCTATATTGCCCATTCATCATAAAACTCAATCTTTTTCTTTTATTTGATTTAGTGGGAAAACTTTGGCTCACTCCACCATAACTACCCGCACCGATAGCCCGCACTCGGAGCATTTACAGCCCATCTGCGCCCTTTTCGGCTTCGCCGGAACGAATCCCCTCGGAATTGGCTCCGAGTTTGCTGCGGACGCT
>CAYPPC010000093.1:9603-10295 GCA_964412435.1 uncultured Paludibacter sp. | reverse complement strand
ATCTTCAGAGAAACAATTTTCAAGAAATAAAACTTAAAGCCGTACTTTTTGATATGGATGGCGTGCTTTTCGACTCCATGAAGTTTCACAGCGATGCCTGGGTGAAAGCGATGCACGAAAAGGGATTGCCATTCACGCATGAGGAGGCCTATCTTTTTGAAGGACAACCCGGAGTGGACACTGTCAACTGGGTTTACCGGAAAGCACACGGAATTGATTCAACTGAAGAGCAACGTGAAGAGATCTACAGTTTAAAAGCTAAACATTTTGAAGCTTTTGGTACCCCCGAACGCATCCCCGGCGCCCTTGAACTGGTCACTAAAATAAAAGAGGAAGGCTACGAGCTTTTTGTTGTAACCGGATCGGGACAACCCACCCTGCTGGAAAACATCCAGCTCTATTTCCCCGGTATGTTTGACAGAGAGCATGTTATTTCAGCTTTCGATGTGAAGCGTGGCAAACCTTTTCCCGACCCTTATCTGAAAGCTTTGAAGCTTGGAAAGCTGGAGCCCTGGGAGGCAGTTGTTATTGAAAATGCACCACTGGGCGTACAATCATCCAATGCTGCAAAAATTTTCACCATCGGTGTCAATACCGGACCGCTCGACCGCTCTGTGCTGAGCGACAATGGTGCCGACATTGTGTTTGACAGCATGGAGGAGCTGCTCGAAAAATGGGATGGCCTCGGAATC
>CAYPPC010000093.1:7795-9593 GCA_964412435.1 uncultured Paludibacter sp. | reverse complement strand
TAAAACCCTATCACTCTGCAAGTATGCAAATAATTAAATATCCCCCGAAAGAGAGTTGGGACGAGCTGTTGAAACGACCGCTCATAGATCACAAAGTACTGTTTGATCAGACAGAAAAGATTGTAGATGAAGTGCGCCGAAAAGGTGATGATGCTATCAGAGAGTTAACTCTTCGTTTTGACGGAGTTGAAACCGAAGCACTGGAGGTAACTGCCGAAGAGATGCAGGAGGCATCGCAGCTGGTTGCTGATGACCTGAAACAGGCCATTGAAATGGCACGCCGGAATATCTGGAAGTTTCACAGCGATCAGCAACACGATTATCCTGAAACTGAAACATCGCCCGGTGTACGCTGCTGGCAAAAAGCGGTGCCCATCGAAAAAGTGGGTATCTATATTCCCGGAGGGAGCGCTCCGCTTTTTTCTACGGTGCTGATGCTCGCCATTCCGGCAGGCATTGCTGAATGCAAAGAGATAGTACTCTGCACCCCACCCGATCAATCGGGAAAAATTCACCCCGCCATACTATATGCAGCGCAGGTGGCCGGAGTGCACCGAATTTTCAAAGTGGGCGGCGCGCAGGCGGTTGCTGCCATGGCTTATGGCACTGAAACCATTCCGAAGGTGTACAAAATTTTCGGTCCCGGCAATCAGTATGTCACCGCTGCCAAACAGCTGGTTTCGCTGCACGGCGTGGCCATCGATATGCCTGCCGGACCATCAGAAGTGGAGGTACTGGCCGACGACACCGCCAATCCGGTGTTTGTTGCAGCCGATCTGCTTTCACAGGCAGAACACGGGGCCGACAGCCAGGCGGTTTTGATAACCACCTCCGAAGCGCTGATTGAACCGGTGATGCAACAAATTGAGTTGCAGCTCCATGCACTGCCACGCCAGGAAATTGCACGCAAAGCTTTGGAAAACAGCAGGATTATTCTTGTAAAAGATATCAATGAAGCGATTGAGATGACCAACGCCTATGCACCCGAACACCTGATTATTTCCACACAGGGTCACTTAGTGGTGGCCGACTATATTGTGAATGCCGGTTCGGTATTTTTAGGAAATATGAGTCCGGAAAGTGCGGGAGATTATGCCAGCGGCACCAATCACACCCTGCCGACCAATGGTTTTGCAAAAGCATACAGCGGTGTGAATTTAGACAGCTTTTATAAAAAAATCACCTTCCAGCATCTGAGCGAAGAGGGGCTTAGCAATATCAGTAACGCCGTGATTTTGATGGCTGAAAATGAAGGATTGCAGGCACACGCCAACGCCGTAAAACTGCGTTTAGAAAGAAAATAAACCCTACAAACAAAAATAAATGAAACATCTGCTTAGAAAAAACATATTATCGCTGAAACCCTACTCCTCGGCACGCGATGAGTTCAAAGGGGAAGCACGGGCCTGGTTCGATGCCAATGAAAGTCCCTGGAATGCCCCTTATAACCGTTATCCCGATCCCTTGCAATGGGAGCTGAAAAAGAAAATTGCTGAACTGAAAGCATGCCGGCCGGAACAGATTTTTCTGGGTAACGGCAGCGATGAAGCCATCGACTTAGTTTACAGAGCCTTTTGCGAACCGCGGCTGGACAATGTGATTGCCATCGATCCCAGTTACGGCATGTATGAGGTGTGTGCAGACATCAACGATGTGGAGTACCGCAAAGTGCTTTTAGACGAAAACTACAACTTCAGCGCCGCGTCGCTGCTGGCCGCAGCCGATGAAAACAGCAAAGTGATCTGGCTTTGCTCGCCCAATAACCCCACCGCTAATTTGCTGGAACAGCAGGAGATTA
>CAYPPC010000093.1:994-7767 GCA_964412435.1 uncultured Paludibacter sp. | reverse complement strand
CTTTGCCAAACAGGAGAGTTTTATCACTCTGTTAGAAAAACATCCGCGCCTGATTGTGCTTCAAACCTTCTCCAAAGCGTGGGGAAGTGCAGCCATCCGCCTCGGAATGGCCTTTGCCTCCGAAGAGATTATAGCTGTTTTCAACAAGATTAAATATCCCTACAATGTCAATTTGCTGACTCAGCAAAATGCGCTGGGGATGCTGGATCATGCTGGTAATATCAAAGAGAGCGTCAACATTATTCTGGAAGAGAGAAGCAAAATGATGCGCGAACTGGAGCAGCTTCCTTTAGTTAAAAAAGTGTATCCTTCCGATGCCAATTTTATCCTGATCAAGGTAGATGATGCCGATGCGGTGTACAAAGCTTTAACAGAAAAGGGGATTATTATCCGCAACAGAAACAGTGTTTCTTTATGTCGGGGCTGCCTGCGAATCACTATTGGAACACCTGCCGAAAACAAACTGCTGATTAACGAACTGAATCAATTATAAATTAAATGTAAATTAATTTCGTATGAAAAAACTATTTCTGATACCATTACTGCTAATAGGATTTATAGCAGGCTTAACAGCTGAAAAGTTTTCTCCTGAAAAAGTGTGGATTTACGGTCCGCTCACCATTCAACAACCGGTACTGGTTGACAGTGTGAATGTAAAAGGAGTGGCTTTTAAACCGGAATCACTGCTCTCTGCACCGATCAATATGCCGGAGCAGAGTCGTTTTGCACAGGTAGCACTGCCCGATACGGCCGGCTATTTTCAACTGCAAAAACCTGCATTTGGCAAAGCATTTTACCTGGTTTCATTCTATGTGAACAGCGACAAACGCGGAAAAGCCAAATTGAAAGTAAGCTCTCCCGATCGTTTTGAGCTTTATCTGAACGATAAAAAAGCGAGCGATAAAAAGTCGGTGGAGGACAGTCTGCACCTGGCTAAATCGGCTGAAGCCAAATTAGATGGCCGGATTAACGGATCGCGGGTAGTATTAAAATATATGGCTGACTCGGAGCGTGAACTCGCTCCCGCTTTCAAGATTGAAATTGAGCATGACAAGAGCGACAGCACCACCATTTACTCATTCAGCAATACGCAAAAGCGGCGGATGACCATTCAGGATGTAATCGTAGGAAAAAGAGTAAACAGTGCGAGCATTTCGCCGAGCGGCAGATTTGTACTTCTGCGCTACACCTTTACCAATGATGTGGGTCAGGGACGAAATACGCTTGAAGTATATGACACCAAACAAAACCGGGTGCTAATTTCTGAAAATGACAACCGCAGCCGTCTGAGCTGGATGCCTCAATCAGATCTGCTCAGCTATTATGAGGAGAATGAAAAAGGGTGGTCATTGATGACACTCGACCCGCTTACAGGTAATATCGAAGTCATTGCCAACAATCTCGACAAAGAGATGTTCCGCATGTCGCCGGATGAAAAAACACTTTACTATTCTAAAAAAGAGAGTCTGGGAGGCAGCAGCCCCAAAGGTTTAAGACGCATTCTGGCACCCGACGACCGCCAGCCGGGCTACAAAGACCGCTACACTATTTATCAGTATCAGATTGAAACCGGACTGGCGCAGGCGATTACTTACGGTAAAACAAGCACCTCAATCAGAGCCATCTCCAAAGATGGCAATAAACTGCTCTACTCTACCAGAGAAGAGGATCTGAGTGAACGTCCTTTCAGCAACAGCAGTATGTATCTGCTCGATCTCACCAGTATGGAAATTGACACATTGTGGCAGGATCAGAGGTTTATCGGATCGGTTTCTTTTTCTCCCGACAATAAAAAACTGCTTGTTACCGGTAGCGGTGAGGCTTTTGAGGGTGTGGGACAAAACATTAAACCAGGACAAATCTCCAACAGCTACAATACGATTGCCTTTATTTTTGACATCGAGACTAAAAGTGTGGATGCTTTCACTAAGAACTTTTACCCATCCATCAGTTCACTCAGCTGGAATGAAAAGGATAATTTAATTTATATTCGTGCTGAAGATAAAGACCGGGTAAAAGTATTCACCTTTAATCCTCAAAAGCGGGAGTTCAGAACACTACCTTTGGAGGAAGATCTGATTCAAAGCTTCAACCTGGCAGATGACAAACTCACTGCAGTTTATGTTGGCTCGGGTGTACAAAATTCGCGCAGAGCCTACCTTTATGACTTAAAAAAGGGCAAATCTACCCTGCTTGCCGATCCCTTTGAGGAGCAGCTGAGTAAAATTCATTTCGGTGAAGTGCGTGACTGGGATTTTGTAAGCCAAGCGGGTGACACCATTCAGGGCCGCTACTACCTGCCACCTGACTTTGATCCCAATAAGAAGTACCCCGTTATCGTTTACTACTATGGTGGCACCAGCCCCACACAGCGAACTTTCGAGACCACTTATCCGCTCAATGTCTATGCCGCCAATGATTATGTGGTTTATACACTCAACCCCAGCGGCACCACCGGATTTGGGCAGGAGTTTGCAGCACGCCACGTGAATGCCTGGGGGAAACTGACTGCCGATGAGATTATTGAAGGCACCCGGAAGTTTGTGAATGAGCACCCCTTTACCATTTCCGATAAAATCGGTTGCATCGGAGCCTCTTACGGTGGATTTATGACGATGTATTTGCAAACACAAACAGATATGTTTGCTGCAGCTGTTTCGCATGCCGGTATCAGCTCCATTTCGAGCTACTGGGGTGAAGGTTACTGGGGCTATTCTTACAGCTCAGGTGCCAGTGCAGGCAGCTATCCCTGGAATAATTGGGAGCTCTATGTAAACCAGAGTCCGCTTTTCAATGCCGACAAAGTAAACACACCGCTGCTGCTGCTTCACGGAACAGCCGATACCAACGTTCCGCCCGGTGAAAGTATTCAGATGTTTACGGCACTGAAGCTACTTCAAAAACCGGTAGAATTAGTGATGGTGGAAGGCGAAAACCACGCCATCTATCAGCACGAAAAGCGTATCAACTGGAACTACACCATCTACGCCTGGTTCGACAAATGGTTGAAAGAGGACAGCTCCTGGTGGGAAGAACTCTATCCCGAAAAATAAGCGTTTAATAATAGATTAAAAAATACGGATAAATCCTGCGGGTTTATCCGTTTTTTGTTGGCGTTTTAGTATATTGGTGTAATATGTATATTGGTATATTAGTCCTATCAGGCATCAACTTCGAGCGGTCATTACTGTGCTGCCGAACTGGAAGTCGGCAGCCCAGGGGCGTACAACGATTAATCAACCCACAAACTTTGCCAAAGTTTCAGACTTTGGCAAAGTTATCCCCAAAAAACCACTTATGAGTAAAATTGCCGACAAGAATGTCGACAGTCCCGTTTTCTTGTGCGTATTGATGTAAGTTAAAGTGTTATAGAAAAGTGGTTGTTACGCAGAACTTAACGGGAGACGTGGCTTTCCAGCCGCGTCAGCGATGTATGTTATTGTAAAGTTATTTCAAAAAGCAACAAGAAAAAACCACCCCACAGCCCGAAGGGCTAAACTTTGATAACCGTGGGTCAACGACCCACGGAAAAAACAACCTCGAAAACAACTGCCCCATCGCCTACGGCGAGGCACGGCGGAGGGCAGAACTATTAAAGGATTCCCTTGCTTAGTATATTGGTATTCTCAAGCACCAGCTTTGTGCTGTTAATTGGAAAGTATCCAAAAGTTGCTATTCACAAAGCTATAGATTTTTTATTCCCTACCACACTAAAAAGCTTCTCTTTAATTACAAAGTGTAAGTAATTTGTAAGAGACTCGATTACACTCCTCAAAGATATTGACTTTCGAGAACATTGTCCTAGTGCTTAATGTTAAATTGTATGAATGAGATTAAGCCAACCTGGACAAAAGTATTTTTATAAAAGGTCATTTAGAAAGATACAGTTTGATTACTTAGATAGATTCACAACACAATAATATGCTGTTGTATAAAAATCTCTAATGTAAGGTAGGTTAAAAAGTTTTATTACATTTCTCGGTTTGAGATTAAACTTAATTTCATACCCGGGATTTATAAAGTAATAATTCTCCTTTTCAATAACTAAATCATTTGCTGTAATAAATCTTTTAAAAGTATTTATACTAATACCTGTATCTTTAATCTCTGTCAAAGTCTCAATTGTTTCATCCGATTCTCCAAAGGTTTTCAGAAATTTCTTATAAACTTGCATAGGAAACAAGTGAAAATACGGCAAGACTCTTAACAGTTTACTTTTACAAATCTGTTGATGTCCTCCAAACGGCATTCGCCAGGGCGGAAAAGCAAAAAACACTTTTGCGTTATTATTCATAAACTGCTTTAGTTTACCTAAAAACATTTTCTGATTAGGAATATGTTCAATTGTATCACGCATTAGAATTAAATCAAACGATCCAATATCCTCTTTATCTAAATTGTATATGTTTTCAACTATAAATTTTGCACGTGTTAAATTAGGATGATTTTTAAAATACTCTTGCGCATTTTCGATCTTATTTTCAGCAATATCAACTCCGGTAATCATACACCCCAAGTCTAAAAAAGGTTTGAGATTACCACCCTCTCCACATCCTATTTCAAGAACAGAAATACCACTAATATCATTGTAAAACTCCTGAAGATATGGAATAATGTAACGCTCTACAACCAATGTCTGTTCTTGAAAATACTTCTTTCTGTTAGTATATCTTTCTTGCATAAATAACTGTTAATAAAGCAACTATTTGAATATAGAAACTATAAAGTTGGCTTTGATTTTTTGTCTCTAATAGTATACTTAAAAGCATATTAGATTCTTTGAGAGCCTAAAACAAAAGGTCTCGGGAAGTAACAAAGATATACAAAAAACACTAATTCCCCCCCCAGTTGTGTTAATTTATACTAACGGCGCTTTTTGAGCAGTTTATTATTATTTTAGCGCTATGCAGCCCGCTTTTTAATATTATGATTGTATTGTGATTCTTAGGGTTATAGGATTCCCTTGCTTAGTATATCGGTGTAATATGTATATTGGTATATTAGTCCTCTCAGGCATCAACTTCGAGCGGTCATTACTGGTCAGCCGAACTGGAAGTCGGCAGCCCAGGGGCGTACAACGATTAATCAACCCACAAACTTTGCCAAAAGCCCCCAAACCCCACGAGGGGCTTTACAACGTGCGATTATGAATTATTTTTGGTCTTAAATCCACCGATTGGTTTTACTAAGAGCATAGACTTTGGTAAAGTTTATCTCCAATAGCACGAACCTATTCCAAAAAAAAACGAGCTGAACTCCCGAAAAAGTCCAGCTCGTTTTAATAAAAACTTTTACCTCTTAGATAAAGATATACTTCAAAATAAACAGCACCGCAAGGATATACATCGGGATGGAGAGCTTTTTGAAATTACCTGAAAGCAAATTGATAAACACATAACTCAACACACCGAGTGTGATACCTTCTGCAATACTGTAAGCCAGCGGCATAGCCAGAATACAGATAAAAGCAGGAATAGATTCAGAGTAATCTGTCAGATCCAGATCTTTAATGGATGTGATCATAAAGAGTCCAACAATTATAAGTGCCGGAGCAGTAGCAGCACCGGGTACTGCAATAAAGAGCGGAGCAAAGAAAAGCGCAGCCGCAAAGCAAATTGCGGTAACCAATGCAGTCATACCGGTACGTCCACCTTCCGACACACCCGCAGCACTCTCTACATAAGTAGTTACAGTACTGGTTCCCAGCATCGAACCTATTGTTGTACCTACCGCATCCGCCATAAAGGCCTGTTTGATACGCGGCACATTGCCATTTTCATCCAGCATACCGGCTTTGGTCGAAACCCCCACCAGTGTACCCAGTGTATCAAAAATATCAACAAAAAGGAAAGTGAACACCACAATAATCATATCAAAAGTGAAAATTTCACTGAAGCTGAATTTGAAGAAAATGGGCTCCAGCGAAGGCGGCAGACTCATCACGCCATTAAATTGTGTGATTCCCATCGGAATACCGATTAGCGCCGTCAGAATAATACCAATCAGCAGGTCACCTTTTACCTTTTTAATAATCAGAACTGAAGTTATCACCAAACCGATCAGTGCCAGCAAAGCAGAGCCGCCGGTAATATTACCCAGACCCACCAGTGTGGCATCATTATTTACAATAATACCCGCATTTTGCAGACCGATAAATGCAATAAACAGTCCGATTCCGGAGCTGATGGCATTTTTAATAGTTTTCGGAATAGCATTTACTATCGCCTCACGCACATTGAAAATAGTGAGCAAAATAAACACAAACCCCTCAATCAGTACCGCTGTGAGTGCAAACTGCCAGCTGTAGCCCATGCCCAGCACAACAGAGAAAGCAAAGAATGCATTCAAGCCCATACCCGGAGCGAGTGCAAAAGGGAGTTTGGCCCAAAGCGCCATCACTAAGGTACCCACAATGGCTGCCAGAGCCGTTGCAGTAAAGAGCGCATTGGCATCCATACCGGTAGCAGACAAAATACCCGGATTCACCGCCAGAATATAAGCCATAGTCAGGAAAGTGGTGATACCGGCAATCACTTCCGTACGCACATTGGTTCCGTTCTCTTTCAGTTTAAAATATTTCTCCAACATAACTATCTGATTTTTCTAAATTAAAAATTCCATTTTGCACCCAGCGCCGGACTGATTTTCCAACCATCCACTGTGCCGAAGTTGTGGCCAAACTCAATTTCTCCACCTAAAGAGAGATTTTTGGTAGCGTTGTACCAAAACTGTGGCTCTGTCAAAAACACAAACTTTGTATTTGTCGGAGCTGC
>CAYPPC010000093.1:0-984 GCA_964412435.1 uncultured Paludibacter sp. | reverse complement strand
TTTGCTCTTCCGTTTACAAAGTTGATATTGTCCTCTCTCCAGAAGTCAGCAAAACCGGCCAAGGTCAATTTCTTGTCAAAGAAATTCAGATTCCACACACCGGTGATCTGAAAGGAGTAAGGGTTTTTCCCAACTACATTTTTGTATAGCACCTTCAGGTTCAAAAACTTGGTAAAACTCGTATCGTGCCATCCGTAATCGACCCCACCCAGCCAGGCGTTATTAATCGGGAAACCTTGTCCCTCTGCGTTGGCAATTAAACCGCCGTTATACTCCAGATGCGCACTCAGCGGCACTTCCCAGAATTTCAGCGTACGGGCAATCTCCATATAACCGGTGGAAGGGTGACGCTTGGAGCCGTTGTTAAACTCCATATCCACAAAGAAGAAGGTATCTCCCCAATCGTCGGGACGAAACATTTCAAGCGTTGAGGTGATGTGTTGGCGACCGGCACCTGTATCATACATAACTTGTAAATTTTGCGCCTGCGCAGCAAACGCACATAAAAATAGCGATGCGAAAATAAATTTTCTCATGACAATGAATGATTGAATATTATTAATATTGAATTTTCTCTAAGAGATTCTGTTTCGGACATTTCGTCTTCGGTTATCAGTTTTTAGAATCAGGAAGAAGCAATAACTGCCTCGGTTGTAAGGCCACAGTATATCTTAATTTTATATAAATACTGCTCCTTTTTTTAATAAAGCGCAAAGGTACAATTTTATATTTTTACAACAAAATGAATTTTTGAAATAGCCGATTTAAAAGAGATTTATTTCCGGAATTCACTATAAAAACACCCGGATACTCTTATATGAGTGCACATCAACAGCCTCACGAGGAACATCAGGCCCCAAGTGCTCCCCAAAACCTTATTGGAGAAGCTCTGTGTTGTAAAAAAAAACTGTTTGCAGTAGTGTTGCAAACAGTTTTATTATTTATAAACGAAGTGTTTATTTTTGTTTTTTCTTTATCGCTTCA
>CAYPPC010000092.1:0-10320 GCA_964412435.1 uncultured Paludibacter sp. | reverse complement strand
ACCGGAGGAGTAATTGAAGCTGCCTGCCGTACTGCTTATGAGCTTTTCACCGAGAAGCCATTGGAGCAGATCGAATTTCACGAGCTGCGCGGCATGGATGGTGTGCGTTCGGCAACCATCGACTTTAACGGACTGCCCATCAACATCGGAATTGCTCACGGCTTAGGTAATGCCCGTAAGTTGCTCAACGATGTTCGCGCCGGAAAATCACAGTACCACGCCATTGAAATTATGGCTTGCCCCGGCGGTTGTATCGGAGGCGGCGGACAGCCCTTCCACCATGGAAAAGCTGAGATTTTAGCGAAGCGTGCACAGGCAATTTACACAGAAGATGAGCGTAAAACCATTCGTAAGTCGCACGAGAACCCCTATATCGTTAAGTTATATGATGAGTTCTTAGGCGAACCCGGTGGTGAACTGGCACACAAACTTCTGCATACGCAATATTATGACAAGAATGATAAAGTGACCATTCGCTTCTAAGTCAAAAGAGTTTCAAACGATAAAAACTGAAAACTATGATACCAAGAAATGTGAGTGAGTTGGACCGCATGTTTGAATTTGCACCAACCGTAAAAGATAAAGTTGAAGTGCGGCATAAACTGTCGCAAGGTAAAAAAGACCAAATTAAAGCTATTTGCGACTCCTATGACTGTGATCCCGGTGAGCTGATCAATGTGCTGCACGAAACGCAAAGTACATTCGGTTATCTCCCCTCAGAAGTGCAGGAGGTGATAGCACGCTATATGAACTTGTCGGTAGCACATGTTTATGGCGTGGTAACTTTCTACTCTTTCTTCACCATGAAGCCGAAAGGGGATTTCCCGATTTCTATCTGTATGGGTACCGCCTGTTATGTGCGCGGTGCCGAAAAAGTGCTAGATGAATTCAAGAAAGAACTCGGCATTGAAGTAGGTGAAACCACCTCAGACAAGAGATTCTCAATCAGCTGTCTGCGTTGTGTAGGAGCCTGCGGACTTGCCCCTGTGGTGATGGTGGGCGAGAAAGTGTATGGTCGCGTTTCGCCGGATGGTGTTAAGGAGATTCTGGAAGAGTACAAGGATTGTGTTTGCCCGAATCGTCCCAATTTACTGGAAGATTAAGAGGCGGTTTTACTGAAAGTAAAAAGATGCTGCAGGGTAATTCTTGCGGCATCTTTTTTAACATATCATCAAAAGCAATTATCGAATATAAAAGCGATAAGTGATTTCCGGACGAAGCTGTGTAAAACCATCTGCCCGGTTATACATAACCATTTGAGTTTTGATCAAATGGCGCCGACCCGGTTTTATATCTATTCCGACGGCGCTTTTCTGATTGATATATTCAAATTTTCTGGCCGGTGAGTGGTAAAACTCAGTAAAAACATAAGGTTTTAACAGGCCGTTTAAGCTGTATTCGGCTACAATAAGTGTCCAAAGTGTAAAATCAGATTTCAAATTAGCATGAATAATATGCCGTAAACTCGGCTGCAGTCTGAACCGCCATTTATTCAGCCAGGTGCTGTTGGATGTGCCTAAAATATAACGAATATCGTGGTAGTTTCCCTTGCTGCTGAGGGTGTAGCGATAGTCCAGCCCCGGCTGCAATATTTCCCCGCGGTAGAGCACATTGGCGGCAAGAGCAGTTTTGTCATATTGCGTAACATTATCTTTCCAATAAACGTACCACCCGGTGCCCAACTGCACCTTATCATTCAAGCGATAGATCAATCCCACAGAGGAGCGGGCATTTACTTCATCAAAAGCTCCGGCTTTCCCGGCTTGGGAAAAAGCAGTTAACAGAGCAAGACAAAAGAGGATTCTCTTCATCAGAAAAGTCAGTTTCAAATTAGCTGCAAAGATATGTTTTTTTTGAACTGAATTGTATAATCAGACGTAATTATTATGAAAAAAATCAGTTTTTTTTCTTCTGCTCACTTAAGCTGTTTCTTTCCCAGAAAACACCCTCGTGGTAACCCTGAATTTCGCTCTCCTCTCCTGCCCGTTGCAATCTCTTTTCAGCCCAAAGTGCGTACTCTTCGTTCATTTCAATGCCGATATAGTCACGTCCTAACTTTTTGGCCACTACCGAAGTGGTTCCTGAACCTAAAAAGGGATCAAAAACAACATCACCTTCCTTAGAACTGGCTAAAATTAGCTTGGCAATCAGCTTTTCCGGTTTTTGAGTGGGGTGGTCGGTGTTTTCGGGCATCGACCAGAAGGGCACGCTGATATCGTCCCAAAAGTTGGAAGGGTGTGTTAATCGGAAGTTTCCTTCATCGGTCTCTTCCCAATCTTTCGGTTTTCCGCCTTGACGGTAAGGTGCTATTACACGCCTTTTCATCTTTACCGCCTCTACATCAAAGTAGTAGTTTTTCTCATCTTGAACCCCAAACCAAATATCCTCCATGCTGTTTTTCCAGTTGGTCTTTGCGCCACGTCCTTTTTCGCGCTGCCAGGTAATACGGTTCAGGATGTGCAGATGTTCGCTCATAATGCGCTGCAAGGCAGCGGTATTCTTCCAGTCGCCACAGAGGTAAAGTGAACCGTTTGGCTTTAGTTTGGCTACAATCTGCGGAAACCAACTTTTCAGATAGTCGTAGTAGTTATCATCGCTGGTTGCGTGAAACTTAAAACCATGAAAGTCACGACTCAAATTATAAGGCGGATCAAGTATTATCAAATCGGCGAAAGCATCCGGTAGCTGGCCGATAATCTCAAAAAGATCACCTACCAGGGTTTTGTTACGAATACTTTCTATGGCAAACTCTTTATTTTTATCCGCAAAAACTAAGTTTTTGCGAAAAACAGCCCGCTCCTCATCGTTAATGGTGAGAGTACGGTTGCGGGGTGCTCTTTTCTTCTCTGTCTTAGCCATAATTTTATTCAATTGTCCCGGCCATTTCTCCGAGTAGCCACAGCTCTTCTTCGCTGAAGCTGCTGTTTTTCAGTGCATCAATATTCTCTTTCAACTGTTTGGTGCTGCTTGCTCCGACAATTACGGAATTCACTCTTGGGTCGTGCAGTGTCCAGGCGAGAGCCATTTGAGCCAATGTTTGTTTGCGCTTTTCGGCAAATGTATTCAGTTTCTTTATTTTCTCTACCAGTTCCGGGGTAATCTGCTCTTTTTTTAGAAAACCGAACTCTTGTGCAGCGCGCGAGTTTTTAGGAACTCCTTTAATGTATTTATTACTCAACAATCCCTGTGCTAAAGGTGAAAAACCGATAAATCCAACGCCAAATTCTTCCGTCAGGGGTAAAATATCCTGCTCAGCATGGCGGGTAAGCAGATTGTAACGATCCTGAAAGATCAGACAAGGCGTACCATTTTCACGCAGCAAACGAAAAGCTTCCCGGGCTTTATTGGCCGGATATTTGGAGATGCCGACGTAAAGCGCTTTTCCCTGTTTTATGCTGTCTGAAAGTGCACTCATGGTCTCTTCAAGCGGTGTGTTGGGGTCGTAGCGATGCGAGTAAAAAATATCCACATAATCCAAACCCATCCGCATCAAACTCTGATCGAGGCTGGCCAGCAAATATTTGCGCGAACCTCCATCGCCATAAGGTCCTTCCCACATCAAGTGACCCGCTTTAGTGCTGATAATCAGTTCGTCGCGGTAGAGTGCCAGCTCATTGTTAATGATTTTACCAAAATTTGTTTCGGCGCTGCCAAATGGCGTTCCGTAATTATTGGCCAAATCAAAATGGGTAATTCCGTGGTCAAAAGCGGTGGTCAACATCTTTTTTGCTTCCGATGCACTATTTACATCACCGAAATTGTGCCAAAGTCCCAAAGAGATGCGCGGCAATTTCAGCCCACTGCGCCCGCAGTTGGAAAAACCTACTGATTGCTTACCATAACGCTCTTTTGCTGCTGTGTATGCCATAATGTTGGAGTTTTAGATTTGTTCAGAAAGAGAATTAAGAATAAAGGTACAAAATAAATTGCAAATTCAGCGAGATGCGTTTATTTTAATCTCAAAATACCTTCACGCCAACTTCTGCAACGTTTTGAAGCCGCACTATATCCTTTCAGGATGACAAGGGACATAATATCTTCAAGCCCGTCGATTTACATCCCTGCAAGGGAAGCTGACTTTTATCGACGGTTATCAAGACCCGAAACCCTTGTCACCCCACAGGGGAATAGTGCACTGTAAAATCTTACGAAATAAGTTGCCGATGCCCCGGTTTGCTCAATATAAAGGGCTAAACAACAAGCTTTTAGAAATTTAGCTTTCTTGAAACTATGCGTGAAGAAAATGCTAAGATTGGCTCAATCTCTAATCACAAAAAAAGCCACCCTACCGGTGGCTTTTTTATATCCTATAATTTCAAAACTCCTTACTTAAAACCGAACTTCCGGTGCTCTTTCCGCTCCGGCTTCTGCTTCAAAGGTTGGTTTGCGATCAAAACCAAAAATATTCGCTAAGATGTTTTTCGGGAACTTACGTACTGCCGTATTGTAAACCTGCACCTCTTCGTTGAATAGTCTGCGTGATTCCGCAATGCGGTTTTCTGTACCTTCTAATTGCGATTGAAGCTCCAGGAAGTTTTGGTTAGCTTTTAGATCCGGATAAGCTTCACGAAGCATTAAAAGACGCCCCAAAGCGGAACTTAACTCACCTTGCGCAGCCTGGAACTCCTGCAATTTTTCCGGTGTCAGATTTTCCGGATCAACATTTACCTGTGTGGCTTTGGATCGGGCATTGACTACAGCTTCAAATGTTTCGCTTTCATGACTGGCGTAACCTTTAACAGTTTCCACAAGATTAGGAATCAGATCGGCACGACGCTGATATTGATTCTCCACATTGGCCCAGGATTTATTCAGTTTCTCCTGAGTGCCCACCAAACCGTTGTATCCGCCAATAGCCCAAAGTACTACTACACCCACCACGGCCAGTAAAATAATTAATGATTTTCCTTTTTTCATATGCTTTTCAATTTAGTTGTTTTTATTCTGAAACAATTATTACCATCCTCCGGAAGCACCGCCGCCACCGGTCATGCCACCGCCAAAACCTCCGCCTCCGAAGCCACCTCCTCCGCCAAAGCCTCCACGACCGCTGTACATACTGCCTCCCACAACTGCTCCGGTGGAGGAGCGGTGCAAACGGGGCAGTTTGGTGTCATGATGGTCTTCGTACCCGCAGAATTTACATTTATAGGTAGTGCGCTGTGTACCGGAACTGACATAAGTAGGCGCCAGAATGGTCTTTTTAGAGCTTTGCTGATAAGCTTTTGTGTTGCAACTCGGACAATGCGTATAGTTGTTCAATTTATCCAGAGAGAAGATAGCTTCATTCTCACAGTTGCCACAAACAAAAACATCATAATCAACACTGTTAAGCTGCTCCTCAAATTGCTGCGACAATTTTAAGTATTTATCCTCTTCATCTTCTGAAAGCATCTTCATCTGCGAGCCGCACTCATTACATGGAATCGGTTCGCGACGTGCTTTCTCCATCCTTCTCTTACCCAATTTGTAAGCCGGCATACCCGCCAGCGGAGCCGGAATAAGCATCAGCACCCAGTGGATCCGGGTCATTATCAGAAATATCACCAGTAAAAGAAAAGGTAAGGCTATAAAAGTGAGAACATAGGTGGCACTGTTTTGCTCACCAATCGCCTTATATCTGGCCAGATTAGTGGATAATGCCTGATTTTTATGAATCTGTCTCACCCTGCTGCTGATCCAGAGCAGGCTTAAGAGGATAATAATAATATAGATAGCTGCGGTATAAGGCAAGACCTCTCCCCAGTTGATGGGCTCGCGCACCTCTTTTTCAAAAGGCTCTTCGCGCACAACGCGGATAATGCGGTCGGTACCGGCAAGCACACCGGCGTCATAATCCTCTTTTTTAAAGTGGGGATAGATCTCTTCCGAGATAATTCTTCGGGCAATGGCATCGGGTAAAACTCCTTCCACACCAAATCCGGTGCGAATAACCACGCGGCGAATATCCATCACCACCAGTAACAGAACACCGTTGCTTTGCGAACGACCGCCGATGCCCCACAAGTTAAAAAGTTGGTTGGCAAACTCATTTTCATCGGTAAAACCGATGGAATTAAGCACCACAACGGCCATTTCGGTATCGTTGACTTTCCAGAGGGAATCAATTTGTGTGTTTATCTTCAGCTTAGTGCTTTCTGAGAGGATATTTTCAGGATCGCTCACAAAGCCCGACACAACCGCTTTTTGAGGGTTGGGTACCGACTCAACGGTGTAGCTTTGCGCCCATGCAACCGTCAGAGTCAGACTTAATAAGAGAAGAAGTCCGAGCCTTTTCATGGGAAATGATATTTTAGTTGATAGCGTCCTGCAGTTCTACGCGGAAAGTCAGTACTGAATAAGGCGGAACTTTGCCCTGTCCTTTTTCACCGTAAGCCGTTTCGTAGGGGAGATAAAACTCATAGATATCCCCTATTTTCATTTTCAGCAATATCTCCATAAATCCGGCTGCTGTACCGGAGACAGAAAAGGATGCTTTTTCTGATTTATCAAAATGGCTACCGTCGATCAGTTTACCTTCGTAAGCCACTATAATTTCACTGGTGATATTCACCTGTTTATCTGTGGGGTTGCCCAAACGAAGCGCTTTATATTTAATCCCTGACTCGGTAGTCTCAAACTCCTGTTCAATAATCGGGGTTTTAAGTACATCCACCGACCATTCAAACGGGAAACTTTCTGCCCGGTTATTATTGGCCTCCAGCCACTCTTCGTTGATCCGTTTCCAGTCAGCATATTCATCACCTTTTTCGCAACCGGCAACAAGCAGTGCAACAAGTAAAATTACGGGAACTATGATGTTTTTAAGTCTCATTATTTTGTTTGTTATTGTTTCTCTCTTTTAGAAATATCTCTCTCTTAATCTTTATCAATTCTGAAGGAATAACTTCCAATTCTGTCGCCATCGGCAAAGAAGTCAGCCTTATAATTTCCAACCTGCAAAATCTCCTCCACCTTCCAGTAGAGAGCATCGCTGTATGCCTCGCCGGTATAATCAAAATCCTTGCTGACCGAATACTCAATATTGCGGTTCTCATAGGGGAAAGTGGTATTTCCACGGGTCATCACCACCCCATCGGGGCGCGTGAGACGCAGATAAACCGTTTTCGGTCCCGGCTCAGCTGTGATATTCTTACCGATGGTAAAACCAAACTTCAGCGTTACCATACGCGAACCGCGCGCTGTTGTCTTATTGCGTCGGTCGAGGGGCGTAAAAGCAAAATTATAAAGCTCCAGAATGGAGGCCCGGCTCACTGTTTCGCTGAGCGTCTCTTTCTCACGTGCCAGTTGCTCGGCGGTTGCCGAAACGGACTGGTAGCGTTGCTTCACCTCAATATTCTCCGTAGTCAGTCGCTGATTGAGTGAGTTGAGCGAATCAATTTGTTCCACATAGTGTGCCAAAAGCTTGCGCAAAGTAGCAATTTCAGCCTTCAGCTCAGAAATTCTTCGGGCATCGGTCGCTTTAGTCTGCCGCAGCTCCTCCTGCAGCTCTTTGATTCTCTCTTTTTGCATATCAAACTCCTGCAGCAGGGAATCGTTATGAATATAGAGGGTGTAGCCATCCATCTCCCCGGCCATCGCTTCGATCTCTGTGACCATATGCTCCTTCTCTTCTTCCATAAAGAACTCGGTCTCAGCAATCTGACGGCTCTGCTTTGTCGATTTTGCAATAAAGTAGATCAGAACAGCCAGCAAGATTATTCCTGCTACGCCCAACAAAGTATAAAGTCTTTTTTTATTTTCCATAATAAAATAATTCTCAATGAGTCATCTCCATTTGTTACAAAAGTGCAATACTCTCTACCAGCCGGATGCCGTTGGATCCCTTGATCAAAATCAGCTCTCCTTCCATCGGATTTTCAGAGATATGCTGCAACAAATTTTTTATGTCTGCAAAGGTACAAAATTTACTGCTAACTGCCTGAAAATTTTCACCTACAAGAAAAACCTTCTTCAACTTTTTTTCGTTTAGCAGATCCACAATTTTTTGATGCTCAGCCGCAGACTGCTCTCCCAGCTCCAGCATATCACCCAGAATCAGGGTTTTACTATCTGCCGCCATGTCGGCAAAATTCTCAATCGCCGCCTGCATACTGGTCGGATTGGCGTTGTAGGCATCCACAATCAACTCATTTTTTTCAGTTTTCACCAACTGCGAACGATTATTTTCCGGCTTATATGTCTCTAATCCTGTTTTAATTTGCTTATTACTCAAGCCCTGATAATGCCCGATAGCCACGGCTGCCAGAATATTTTCAGCATTATAACTGCCGATTAACTGGGTGCGAATCTCAAATTTACCTTCCGGTGTTTCGCACTGCATCGCAATCAACGGCGCATTTTCGGTAATGATACCGCAAGCTAGTTTATCGCCCAATTCAGCACCAATTCCATATTTCAGCACCCCTTTTCCGGTATCAAATCCGGCTTTTTCAGCCATGGCGCGCAGGTCTTCATTTTCAGTATTGAGAAAAATTTCACCACCACTCTTTTTTATAAACTCATACAGCTCCGCTTTGGTGCTCTTTACCCCTTCAAAAGAACCAAACCCTTCTAAATGTGCCATGCCCACATTGGTTACAATACCTAAATCGGGTTGTGCCATCTCCGCCAGTTCCTTAATTTCACCAGGGTGGTTGGCGCCCATCTCAATCACAGCAAATTCATGCTCAGCAGTCAGTTGCAAGAGCGTCAGCGGCACGCCGATATGATTATTAAAATTTCCCTTCGTAAAATGGGTGTTCAGCTTTTGTGAAAGCACCGCGGCAATCAGCTCTTTGCTGGTGGTTTTGCCGTTGGTACCGGTAATGCCGAGCATTTTTGTGCCCAACGTTTTCCGGTGCAAAGCAGCTAATTCCTGCAAAGCTTTCAACGTATCCTCGACCACGATAAAGCGCTCGTCCACAGCATACTCCGCATTGTCAATCACAGCATACTCCGCCCCATTCTCCAACGCTGAAAGCGCAAAACGATTGGCATCAAAATTCTCCCCCTTCAAGGCGAAAAATAGTGATCCGGACGGACAGTTACGGCTGTCAGTACTAACTACAGGATGTTTTTTATATATTTCGTAGAGTTGCATGGCTGTTTTTTCTTGTTTAAGCTACAAAAATAGTGAAAAAAGAGACAAGGAAAAAGAATCAAGAGCCAAATTAGAAAGATCCAAGGAAAAATAAGGAAGAGCCAAGAGCCAAGGAAGAAGAGCCAAGTGTTGCGTGATTGATGAATTGAAAGATTCAGCTAAATAGAAGTTTTTATTTGACTGATTTTGTACGACTACTATACTATTTGTGAAAGTTTATTTCTATATTTGAGGGAAATATAAAGCGAAGCAAAAAACGTCGAATATTTGCATAGATTGGGTGGTGTTTACGAATGTTTGAGGAGATAGAGTTTCGTAAATAAAACGTTAGCGTTTATGCAAAAAAACACAAACTATGAATGGATTTGAATACATATTGACAAAACAAATTAGTTGGGCAGACAGAAACAAAGTTAAACTTGTTGGTAGTAAAATAACTAAAGGAAGACTTGCATATACAGAAGATTTGGATAAAAACTTATTTGAACCATTATTATCTGAGACAAGAACTGAGATTGAAGAAGGTGATGGAGGTGAATTAAAAGGCAATTCAACCCATTCTGCAAAAATGTGTGCCGTTCATTCATCTTCTGCAATTTGCGTAAATGTTTTGCAATACTGGAAAAACAAAAATATTCCTGATTTAGTGTATGCACTTGGACTTTGCAGGAAAGACAATAAATCAGCGAAAGAGATTCATTTTGAGCGAAAGTTTAAGATAAGTGATAAGTTTCAATTTGATCCAAATATTGACTCTGTAATACTTAATAGCAAAAGTGAAAAAATTAAAGCTTTTGGAATTGAATGTAAGTATTCAGAGGCATATTCATCTCGCAATCATTCAGGACTAAAAGAGAGGTATCTTACAGACATCACGGAACAATGGGAAAACGTTCCAAACTTATTAGATTTTGCCAAAACGATTAGCCCAGAGGACAAATATTTTAAACATTTACATCCAGCACAATTGATTAAACATATCCTTGGACTTAAAAAGAAGTATGGAAAAAGTGGTTTTAGATTACTGTATTTATGGTATGATGTGCTAGGACAAGATGGATGCAGACACAGAGCCGAAATAGAGGAGTTTGCGAAAATTGCAAAAAAGGATAGCATCAAATTTCACTCAATAAGTTATCAGGAATTGATTACAAAACTTAAAAAGGATTATTACAACGGAAACGAAAAATATATTGATTATTTGACAGATAGATATTTATAAAAATGCACAAAACGCT